>JABFYB010000003.1 GCA_013361475.1 Hamadaea sp. | reverse complement strand
GCTACTGGCTTAGTCGCTGCGATCGCTCCGGGAACATCCACCTCAGCACGTCCTGGATCTTGGCATCCCAGTACGCCCAGTCGTGGTCACCCGGCCCGAAGTCGGTCGACACCTCGACGTTGGCGGTGGCACAAGTGTCGCGGAAAGCGAGGCTGTCGGGGTAGAGCCAGTCTTCCGTGCCGCAGCAGACCAGCAGCCGAGGCAGGTCGACGCCGCGCTCGTCGGCCTGGTCGATCAGCCAGAAGAGATCGTCGCTGGTGCCGGCAACGCCGGACTCGCCGAAGATCCGTCGGAAGATCGCCGGGTCCGCCGGAACGTTGTCCCCCGTACGCCGGGCCATGTCCAGCGCGCCCGACAGGCTGGCGGCGGCGGCGAACCGCTCAGGCTGGCGCAACGCCCACTTGATCGCACCGTACCCACCCATCGACAGGCCCGCGACGGAAGTGTCCTCGCGCCGGGGCGATAGCCGGAAGAACCGGGCAACCAGGGCGGGCAGCTCCTCGGAGAGGAAGGTCCAGTATCGGTTGCCGTGAACCTCGTCGGCGTAGAAACTCCGGTGAACCTGCGGCATGATCACTGCGACGCCGAGTTCGGCGGCGTATCGCTCGATCGAGGTGTGCCGGGTCCAGATGGTGTCGTCGTCGCTGAGGCCGTGCAGGAGATACAGCGTGGGCGGCTCCGCGTTGGTCGCGGTCGCGTGCACCCCGATTTGAGCGTCGGCCACCTGCGGCAGCAAGACGGTCATCGAAGTGCTCAGACCCAGCGTGTCGGAGAAGAAGTCACAGCGAAGACGAGCCATGGGCTTCAGTCTGCTTGATCGTACCGGCGTCGGCACGCCCGGCCCCTCGCCGAGGATCGAGCGCGGGCCGCTGGGGTGTGCGCGATTTCGTGAAGCGGTCGCGTAGCTTCATCGTCACCACCGCTACCGACAGACACCCTCCGGCGAGCCCACCTAGCAGGAGCACCGCGCCTACCGCATACAGGCCGGTCTCGTCACTTGCGGCGGCCTGTACGGTCCATGCCGCGCAGAATGTGAGCGTCACCGCCGCCGACGCCGCAAACGGTCTAACGTGGAGCAACAACGCGCCGATGAGCAGAGCCAGCAGCGATGCGACGCAGCCACCCACTTGCCAGGTCTGGTACGGCCCCGTCTGCAGACCTGTGACGGGATCGAAGAACGGTTGACCGGGCTCAGGCGGCTGGGCTGACGTGTGCGGCGACCAGCCGCCAGCCGCGTTCGCCGTCGTATGCCCATGTCCGGGTGTAGCGGACGCGCGCGGAGAAGGCCTCACCCTTGAGCACGCCGGCCAGCGTGCCGAGGAACCACGTCACCCCCGTCGTGCCGGCCACCAGAACGCGGAGCTCCTGCTCCTCGACGGTGGTCAGTCGCTGCTGACCGCTGCGTTGAATCGCCAGGTCGTCCTGTTTGGTGTACAGCAGCCCGTCCGGGCCGGTGAAGATCAGCCGGTCATCGATCAGCTCATCGAGCGTGGCCGCGTCGGCGGCCAGCTGGGCGGCTTGTAGGCGTCGCTCAGCGGCGTACAGGTCATCAGTCAGATCAGTCACTGGCCAAGTCTTTCAAGTCGAGCTCCAAACGCCAGACCCGCCACAGCATCCGCGGCGGGCGGGCTGTGCGATACCGATCCGTGCGGCCGCGCGGGTAATTTCAACGTGGGTGGACGGGCTCCACGTCGCGGCAGGTGAAGGGTTCGTATCTCCCCGTCACGCCGTTACTCGCGCGGGCCGGTATCGCAGGGCGACCGCCCCTGACCGGAACTCCTGGCGATCCACGAGTTCGAGCTCGATGCGCTCGCGAAGACCGGCGAGTAACGTCGGCCCGTGTCCGGCAAGGACCGGCTGCACAAGGAACGCGTACTCGTCGATCAGTCCCAGGTCCGCCAACGCCAGGGGCAGTGTCACGCCACCCACGAACAGGCCCTCGCCTGGCTCCTGCTTGAGCCGCTGAACCGCTTGCCCCAAGTCGCCCCGTACCAGCTCGGCGTTCCAATCGACCCCGCTCAGCGTGCTGGACACGACGTATTTCTTCGCCCGGTCGATGGCCTCGGCGAACGGGATCTGCCACGCTCCCATCCAGTCAGGCCACGTGCCCGTGGCCGGCTGCCGCCACGCCGACTCCATCATCTCGTAGGTCACCCGGCCGAATAGCAGGGCATCGGCTCGTTCCATCTCCGCGGTCCAGTAGCGCATCGACTCCTCGTCCGGCGGGAGCCCCGCCTCGTGATGGCAGCAGCCGTCGAGTGTGACGTTGATCGCGTACCGAAGTGCTCTCATCTCGTTGCTTCCCGTTGATGCGCAGCGCGCTTTCGCCGGACCGTACCCAGTCTATTGTCGGCGCCTTCACCGGCGCAGGATCCCGTCACCCACCGGGGCTGATCACCTTGCCCACCGCAACGCGCTCGCGAGGCCGACTCTGCGGTCGCCGGCTTGATCCTGATCATCTGCGCCGCTCTCACCAGGGCAAACGCTATCCTTGTCGAAATGCGCGCCCCCGAGTTCCTCTCGCCGTCCACCCGCTCCGTGGCCCGCACGCATGCTGGTCTCCGGTGGCGTGAGGGCGGTCGAGTGGCGTGTGTCCTGGCTGCGGCTGTGCTCTTGGGCTACGTCCTGTCCGGCTGTTCGGGCGTCCGGGCCGGCCCGGGAGCGGACGAGCCGACACAAACCCCGGCCGCTTCGCCGACGGCGTCGACCGAGTCTCCAAGCCCCGCGCCCGTCCGCATCGGCAACGCGACCGCCGCACCCTCCTGGCTGGGAACGCGCGTGCTCCCGGTAGGGCCGCAGGGGTTCGCCGCAGCCCAGCAGACGCCGCCCGAGCTGCGTAATCGGTCGATCATCACCGTCGACGACTTGCCACCACCGGCGGACGGCCGCTTTCACGCAACCGTCCAGGCGGTGCCGGCCGGCGTACTCGCTCGATCCAGCTGGACCAAGGACTGCCCGGTCGCCGCCGCCGACCTGCGCTACATCACCGTCAGCTTCCGCGGATTCGACGGCCGCGCCCACACCGGCGAGCTGCTGGCCAACTCCCGGGTGGCAGACGACCTGGTCACCGTGTTCGAGCGACTGTTCGCCGTGGGCTTCCCGATCGAGCGTATGCGGATCTCCAGCGCCGCAGAGTTGAACGCACCGCCGACCGGCGACAGCAACACGACCGAGGCGTTCGCCTGCCGCCCAGTACGCGGCCAAAACGGGTGGTCCCAGCATGCCTATGGCCTCGCAGTGGATCTCAACCCGTTCCAGAACCCGTACCACAAAGGCGAGGTCGTCCTGCCGGAACTCGCCACCGCCTACCTCGACCGAGCCGACACCCGGCCCGGAATGATGCAACCGCACGGGCAGGCGGTCCGGGCCTTCGCCGCGATCGGATGGAAGTGGGGCGGCGACTACCGATCCCTCAAGGACTACATGCACTTCTCTGCCACCGGCGGCTGAGCCCGATCCGCCGAAACCACAGAGATTGCGCCTGCGGACGAAGGTCGTCCCACGGTCGGGAGCGATCGGCCGCTCTTCCTAAAGAGTGACCAAATGGATACACGGGGTGAAGGTGGATAAGCTCTGCATTCACCGGATATGCGGAGATTGCCATCCAATCAGTCATCTCCGAATTGACGTGCAACATCGACAGCAGTGGAGTTCGACCGGATCAAATCAAGGGCCGTAGCGGAGGAACCGTCATGGAAAGCGCTGAACACGCCTGGATCGGCGATCAACTGACGCTGTCGTTCGAAGACGGCAAGCGCAAGGCCGCCGGGTTCGGCTTGCACATCAGGCTGGGTGGATCGTTCGAGTACGGTCCGACCATCACGTACGGCCAGGGCATCGCGTTGGGCGGTGACTTCTACGGTGTGGTGGATCAGCCGATCAGCACCGCCGAGGATCCGGACGGCGTGTTCCGCCGGGGTTGGTTTCAGCTGGCGACGCCGTACATCCCACACGAGCGCAGTCGCATCCTCGGCATCATGGAGGTGGAGATCAAGCTGGTGATGGCGGCGTACAACGCCGGCAAGGATCCGTCGAAGGTGTACGAGGAGATCGGCGACCGGTACTCGATCGATTGGGCGTTCGAGACTGTGTTCCGTTATCCGCGGCTGTCCCTCAAGAACTTCGACCACTTCGGCGCGAACGCGGTGAAGGCTTACTCGGTCGGGCATGCCATCGCGCTGGACGAGGCGCGGCTGGCTGCGAACGAGCCCAAGGGTTCGGTCCTGCGACAGACCCGGCTGGAGCGGGCGTATGCGATGAACGCGTTCGCCGACCACTTCCTGACCGACCTGTTCTCCACCGGCCACCTTCGCGTCCCGCGCGTAGAGCTGTACGACACCATCAACGACAAGATCGTCGCCGGCAACCTGGCCCGTACGATGCACAACGAGGACTCGAAGTACGGCCTTGTGGTGCGCAACAAAAAGGGCGAGGAGTGGTTCGCCTACGGTGACAAACGGCTGCTGGACAAGGTGAGCGCGGACAACCGGCAGCATGTCACCGCAGCCGCGCAAACGTCGGCCGACGAGGTGTGGACCGCTTTCAACGGTGCTCCGGTCTCGGAATACGGGGCACTCAAGCAGATCCCCGATTTCGACTATCTGATCCGCAATCCCAGCCAGAACTTCCGTGCACTCTTCAAGCTGAACGATCCGAGCAGCAAGCTGCCGCTGCTCCGCAAGGAGTTGCACGACCGCAATTGCCAGAACTACATCGGCACTTGGAATCCCCGGCAAACGCTGAGCGAGCTCGCCAAGGGCGCTCCCACGGTCTACCAGCCAGTGCGCTGCCTCGACTTCGAGTCCGGCAAGTTCCTCGGCTGGATGAGCGTCTCCAGCGCGGTAGATCCCTACCTGGCCATCGTTCCCAACGAGGCCGCCGCGCACCCCTGTGTGTGGTACTTCCACGGTGACGATTTGTACTTGCGGAAGGACACTTCGGGCGGCGATCGTTACCTTGGTCTTTCCGGCGGAGGCCGCGCGGGCTGGGGCCTATGGACCGGCCAAAGCAATCCGGTCATCATCAACAAGGACATGACGATCTCGTTGGCGGCGGACCCGAAACGTCTGCTCTGCGTCGACCGTCTGATCAACGGCAACTGGGGCGGCGCGTGGACCGACGGAACGCCGAACCGGTTCGTGATTCAGATCGACCTGCCGCTGCCGGTACGAATTCCCTGATCGCCTGCGAGACGCGACATTCGCCCGGCCATCGGAACTGTAGTCGCGGATGACGATGTAGTCGTCGTTGTTGGCATCATCGCTTGGCGACCCGGGGCCGTAGGCGACGCAGTCGGCTACCGCACAGCCATCACCGACAGTCGCTCTGAAACGGCCATGACCGACCTAGGCAAGGCGTGGCGGCCAGCCCTCGGACATCAGCTCGCCGTCGATCTCCAGCTGCTGGGCGTAGTAGACGGACCGAACGGCGACCTCATGGTCGGCCAGGAGTCTGGCTATTGCCTTCCAGAGTGAGGCCGTGAACTGGGGGAGACCAGAG
>JABFYB010000644.1 GCA_013361475.1 Hamadaea sp. | reverse complement strand
CCGCTGGACGTCACGCGCTCATTCCGTGGACGGCGAGCGAACGTTGTGCGTGCTCGTGTAAGGCCAGATCGGCGGTGATGTCCGCGTGCGGATCGATGTCGAAGACGACCTGCTTGATCGTGCCGGTGAACGCGAAGGGTGACCGGTCGGCGTAGTCGCGGTCGACGGGCAGCCCGTTGTCGCAGCCGATGTCCATGCCCGCGTACCCGGAGAACCGCACAGGCACGGTGCGCTCCATCCGCCCGCCGCCCACGACCCGGTCGTTGACGAGCAGCGTCACCTGCCCGCCGGTGGCCGGCCGGGCGGCGTCGGCGGCGAAGACGAGGGCGACGTGGACGTCGCCGGTCGGCAACGGCTCGCTCGCCGCCTGGCGGTAGACCTCCACACCCATCATCGAATAGGTGTGCTTGAGGATGCCTCCGTCGACGAACAGAGCGAACCCGCCCAGGTGGTCGGCCTCGGCGACGATGACGCCCTCGCAGCCGCCCTCGGGGACCACCAGGTCGGCGCTGATGGTGTACGAGTGGTTGTAGATGCGCGGAATCATGCCCGACGCGATGTTCTGCACGCCGGAGTAGAAGGTGAACCGGGTCTGGCTCGGCATCGGCGGGACGATGCCGAAGTAGATGCTCATGCCGCCCAGCATCGGCAGCACCCGGTATCGCTCGGCCTCGCGCCAGAACAGCTCCTGGAGTTCTTTCACCTTGTCCGGATGCTGGTCGGCCAGGTTACGTGCCTGAGTGAAGTCGTCGGGCAGGTAGTACAGCTCCACCGGATCGGCGTCGGGGTCCCAGACGCCGGGCGCGAACCGTTTCATCGTCTCCGGGGTGGCGTCCCACGGAATGCGGGGCATCATCATCGACAGCCACCAGCCGTCGGCGTACATGGCGCGATTGCCGAAGATCTCGAAGTATTGCCGGGTATGGCGTTCCGGCGCATTCGCGTCGGTCAGCGACTCACCGAAACTGACGCCGTGCATCGGCTCCTGCTCGATGCCGTCGACGTGCGTGGGCTGCGGTATGCCGGCCAGTTCCAACACCGTCGGCGCGATGTCGATGACGTGGCTGAACTGCGAGCGCACTTCGGTTCCGGCAGTGTGGCCGGGCCAGTGGACCACCATCGGGTCCCGGGTGCCGCCCAGGTGCGAGGCGACCTGCTTGCCCCACTGGAACGGCGCGTTGCCGGCCCAGGCCCAGGCCGCCGAGAAGTGCGGCGAGACCAGGTCGGTCCCCCAGACGTCGAGGCCACCGTACTGCTGCACCAGCGCCAGCTGCTGCTCCGAGCTGAGCGGGATGCCGTTCTGCATGGTCAGCTCGTTGAACGAGCCGGTGATGGTGCCTTCCATGCTGGCGCCGTTGTCCCCCCAGATCCAGATGACCAGGGTGTTGTCCAGTTCGCCCATCTCCTCGACGGCCGAGAGCACCCGGCCGACGTTCCAGTCGGCGTTCTCCTGGAAGCCGGCGTAGACCTCCATCTGCCGGGCGTACAACTGTTTCTGCTCGTCCGGCAACGAGTCCCAGGCCGGGAACGCCTCGTGGCGGGGCGTCAGTTCGGCGTCGGGCGGGACCACGCCGAGGTCCTTCTGCCGGGCGAACACCTCTTCCCGGTACGCGTCCCAGCCCTGGTCGAAGGCGCCCTTGTAGCGGTCGGCCCACTCCTGCGGCACGTGATGCGGCGCGTGCGCGCAGCCGGTCGAGAAGTAGACGAACCACGGTTTGTCCGGCTCCTGGGCGCGTACGCCGTGCAGCCAATCGATCGTGCGATCGGCCATGTCGTCGGGCAGATAGTAGGGCCGGCCGTCGGAACGCTCGGGTACGCCGACGGTGGTGTGGTTCTCGGTGATCACCGGATCCCACTGGCCGGACTCGCCGCCCAGGAATCCCCAGAAGTAGTCGAATCCCCATCCGCTGGGCCAGCGGTCGAACGGACCGGCCGGACCCTGCTGATGGTCCGGCGTCAGATGCCACTTGCCGAACGCGGCCGTCGAGTAGCCGTTGCCCTGCAGGATCCGGGGCAGCGGCGCGCAGTCTTGCGGCAGGAATCCGGTGTAGCCGGGGAAGCCGCTCGCCAGCTCGCCGATCGAACCGAAGCCGACCGTGTGGTGGTTGCGTCCACTCAGCAACGCCGCCCGCGTCGGCGAACACAGCGCCGTGACGTGAAAGCGGTTGTAGCGTACGCCGCTGTCGGCCATGCGCGTGAAGTTCGGCGTACGGATCAGGCCACCGAAGGCGTCCGGCTGCCCGAAGCCCGCATCGTCAATCAGGACGAGCAGCACGTTGGGCGCGCCCTGGGGCGGCCGCACGTGCCCGATCTGCGCCCAATCGGGCGCGGAACCGGCCAGAGTCCGGTTGATCGTCCCGGAGAAGCCCGGCCGCCGGATCGGAAGAACCTTACGGTCGTCGGTGTCGCTCGCCATCTTCGCCGCCCCCCGAATCGTCGTCTGAAGGCGGCTGCTCACGCGAAGCCGGCCGTCGGCAGACGTCCGGTAGACACCGTAACCGACGGAAATGTCAGGCGGAGCGGCTATCAAGGCTTCGACATGCATGCGCCGCACGGCCGAGCCACGCCTTCAGTGCGACAGCGACTGCGTCAGCTCCTCCAGCGAAGCGAGCCGCTGTTCGGGGTCGAGCTGCCCCGCCACCGCGACCAGCAGTAGTTCGGTCACGGCGATGGACAGCATCATCGGGTCGATCGGTCCGGCGGCTTCGCGGGGCAGCCGGATGAGGACGTCGGCGTACTCGGCGAGGGGAGATTCCCAGGCGTCGGTGATCAGCAGCAGCCGGGCGCCCCGGTCGCGGGCGGCGGTGACGAAGCGCGCGGTCTGTTCGGAGTAGCGCCGGAAGTCGTACGCCACCAGCAGATCCGCGCCGGTCACGTCGAGCAGGACCCGGGCGCGTTCCGGAATGGACCCGGGCAGGTGGCGTACGCCGGGCCGCAGGCTGGCCAGCTGTCGCACGAGGTATTCGGCGGCGAGCTCGCTGAGTCGCCCGCCGAGCGCCCAGACCGAGCCGGCCTGGACGATCCGGGTCGCGGCGGCGGTCAGCTGCGCCCCGGTCACCGCACTGAGGCATTCGTCGAGCGCACTGCGCAGTTGCCCGGCGGCGGATTCCACATCGGACGGCTCGGCGACGAACGCCCGGAGCCGGGAGCGGGCCCCCGTGCGGACGGCCTCCTGGAACTCCGCGAACCCGGCGTAGCCGAGCCGGCCGACCAGCCGGGAGGCCGTCGGCGGGCTGACGCCCGCCCGGTCGGCCAGCGTACGCAGCGAGCCGAGCGCCGCGTACGGGTAGTCGTCCAGCAGGACTCGGGCGATGGCCCGTTCCCCCGGCGGAAGGTCGGCGTAGAGCTCACCCAGCCGGGCGGCGACGTCAGCGCTCACGTAACGAATGTTACACCTAACGGCTGACGAGCACGAGAACGGAACGAATGTTAGAGTCCTGTGCCATGACTCCCTGGCGTGGACTGCTTCTCAGCGACTACCGGCACCTGCTCCCCGTGACACCCGAGACTCCGGCGATCACCCTCGGCGAGGGCGGTACGCCGCTGCTGCACTCGGCGTACCTGTCCGAGCGGACGCGGTGTGACGTGTGGCTGAAGGTCGACGGGGCCAACCCGACGGGTTCGTTCAAGGACCGGGGCATGACGGTCGCGATCAGCCGGGCGGTCGAGGCGGGCTCGAAGCTGGTCCTGTGCGCGTCCACCGGCAACACCAGCGCTTCCGCCGCCGCGTACGCCGCCCGCGCCGGAATCGAGGCTGCCGTGCTCGTCCCGGCCGGCGGCGTGGCCCGGGGCAAACTGGCGCAGGCCGCCCGCTACGGAGCACGGATCATCGAGGTCGCCGGAAACTTCGACGACTGCATCCGCATCGCCCGTGAGCTGGCCGCGCACCATCCGGTGACGCTCGTCAATTCGGTGGGCAACGAGCTGCGGCTGTCCGGCCAGCGGACGGTCGCGTACGAGATCGTGGACGCGCTCGGCGGCGCGCCGGACATCCACTGCCTGCCGGTCGGCAACGGCGGCAACATCACCGCCACCTGGACCGGCTACCGCGCGTACGCCGCCGATCCGCCGCGGATCTGGGGATTCCAGGCGGCCGGCGCCGCCCCGTTCGTCCATGGTGGACCGATCGAGCGGCCGAGCACCGATGCGACGGCCATCCGGGTCGGCAACCCGGCGACCTGGGCGCCCGCGCTGGCCGCCCGCGACGAGTCCGGTGGGCTGATCGGCTCGGTCACCGACGAGGAGATCTTCGCCGCGTATCGGGAGGTGGGCCGCCGCGACGGCGTCTTCGCCGAACCCGCGTCGGCGGCGGGCGTGGCCGGTCTGCTCCGGCAGCACGCGAACGGCGACCTCGCGGAGGGGCAGCGCGTCGTCGTCACGCTCACCGGAAACGGGCTCAAAGACCCCGACGCCGCGCTGCGCGACGGTTACGAGTCCACCGCCACCGGCTCGGCCACGGGCGAAGTCGCCCGCGAGCTCGACCTCTGACTCGGATCGAGATCGCCGCCAGATCCCGAAAAACGGGTCAGATCGGGTCGGACTGGCCGAGGGGCGGGCCGGTGAAGTCCAGCCAGTTCGCCCATCCGATCTCGGCGATCCCGGCCGGGCCGACGGGTCCGGCCGATTCGGCGTACTGCTCGAAGAACCGCTCGATCCCGGACGGCGTGGTGATCACCAGCAGTCGTCCGGGCTCGTCGCCGACGTTCTGGAAGGCGTGCGGCAGGCCCCGCGGCCCGAAGGCCAGACCGCCGGCCGACGCGGACAACATGTCGTCGCCCGCCTTGAACCGGAACTCGCCCGCGAGCACGAACCACAGCTCGTCCTCGCGCAAGTGACTGTGCAGGCCGGGCCCGGCCTTGGGCGGGACGTGGAAGTCGAGCACCGTCATCGAGCCGTTGGTCCGCCGGGTGTCGGCCTTGATCGTCACCTCGCCGCCGATCGGCGCGGGCAAGGTCAGGCCCTCCCCGGCGGCCACCGCGAACGCACTCGTCATGACCTCAGGCTAGGCCGCCGGACGGCTCAGGAGCGGGCGATCCGGTAGCCGACACCCGGGGTGGTGCTGATGACGGGCGGGTCGCCGAGCTTGCGCCGCAGCCGGCCCACCGTCACGGTGACGGTGTTGGTGAACGGGTCGGCGTTCTCGTCCCAGACCTGCTCCAGCAGCGCCTCGGCGCTCAGGAAGCCCGGACTCGCCCGCAGCAGCGCCTCCAGCACGGCGAACTCCTTGACCGACAGGTCGAGCGCCCGGCCGTCGCGCACGGCGGTGCGGCGTACCGGGTCCAGCTCGATCCCGGCCACCCGCAAGCTCCGCGGCCGGGCGTCGGGCTGCCGGCGGGCCAACGCCCGGATGCGCAGCACCAGCTCCGGGAAGTGGAAGGGCTTGGCGAGGTAGTCGTCCGCGCCCAGGGTCAGGCCGCTCACCCGGTCGCCGGGCGCGCTCGCCGCGGTCAGCATCAGCACCATCGGGCGCTCGGCCCGCTCGGTGATCATCTGGCACAGCGTGTCGCCG
>JABFYB010000346.1 GCA_013361475.1 Hamadaea sp. | reverse complement strand
CGGCCGCCGGTGCGTACGGTGATCACAGTGCTCTCCACGAGCCCAGACTAGGCGAGCAGGGTCACCGGGATCCGGACGACGTCCTGATGCGAGCTGTCGTTCGGCGAGATCCAGAAGACCTCGACGATGCCCGCCTGGTCCCGGCCGACCCGGAAGGACACCCGTACGCTGAACGACCCCCGGCAGCCGGAGCCGCAGGTCGCGGTGGTGAACGTGGTGGCGATCTGCTTTCCGGCGGCGTCGAGGACCCGGATGTTCACCGTGGCCTCGAAGACGTCGGCCGTCCCGGCGACCGTGATCGGGCTGCCGCGTCGCTGTCCGATGACCGGGTTCGTCACCACGATCGCGGGCAGCAGATCGGTGTAGTCGCCCCGGCCGACGGGTGCGGCCAGCGCCGTGCCGTCACGCTGGAACGCGACCTTGGTGACCGTGGCGAACTGGGTCAGCGTGTAGACCACCTGCGCCTGGCGGAGCCGGGCGGCGTCGCGACCGCCGTCGTAGAACCCGGCGGGGAAGCTGACCGTCTCGACGCCGTTGCTGATGCCGACGATCCGGAAGGTGGTTCCGCCGGGGAATCCGGTGGTCAGCCCGGCGGACGCTTCAACAGTCGTCGGTCCGGCGGCCAGCTCCGTGAGGGCCAACTGCGAGGTCGACTGGGTCGCCGGGCGGGTCCGCTGTGTGTAGGCGATCCGTCCGTCGCGGACGAGCCACAGGCTGATGGTCACGGTCCCGGCGGGCTTGGTCGACGTCGACTGGCCGGGCGTGCCCGTCGGCTGGGCGGACGGCGACTCGGCCGGTGGAAGGGTCGGCGTGGCGGCGGCGCTCGTCGGCGGGGCGCCGGTGGGCGCCTCGCCCAGCGAGCCCGACTTGGGCGTACACCCGGCGACGGCCGTCACGAGCACGATGGTGACAAGGAATCGCTTCATGACCGAGCACCCTCCTCGGCTTGGTCCGCAGCGGCTTCACCGCGGAGTAACCGTTGCGTAACAGGCAGGTCCAGTCGCGCCTCGGTGCCTCGACCCGGCTCGCTCGTGATCGTCACCCGGCCGCCGAGCAGCCGCGCGTTCTCCTGCGCGATGGCCAGGCCGAGACCGCTGCCCTGGCTGCTGCGTGCCGGGTCGGCCTGGTAGAACCGGTCGAACACGTGCGGCAGGTGCTCCGGCGAGATGCCCGGACCGGCGTCGCTCACCACGACGGTCACCGTCCGCGCGTCACCGCGTACGGTCGCGCGGATCGGCTCGGCTCCGTGCTCCACAGCGTTCGCGAGAAGATTCGCGAGTACGCGCTCCAGCCGTCTCGGATCGGTATGGAGGCCGACGGTGTCCCCGTCGATCGTGACGGGCCAGTCGTGGGCGGCGGCGAGCGCGCGAAGCAGCGCGAGCGGATCCACGGTCGCCGCGGTCACGTGCTCCCGTCCGGCGTCCAGCCGGGAGATCTCCATCAACTCCTCGATCAGCCGCCGTAACCGGACGACGTCGCCGATGAGCAGTTCGGCCGGTCGGCGTACGCCGTCGGGCAGGTCCTCGACCTGCTCGGCGAGCAGCGACGCCGCCGCCACCAGCGACGTGACCGGCGTACGCAGTTCGTGGGCCACGTCAGCGGTGAACCGGCGCTCCCAGGCGATGGCCGGATCGAGGGTACGCCGCGCGAGCAGGCGCCCGACCAGGGCGGCGAGCAGAACGACGGCCAGCCACCCGGCGATGAGCACCGCCCGCAGCTGATCCAGATCGGAATGGATCCGGTCCTCCGAGCGGACGACGTAGAGCTGAGCGGTCGAACCCGGGATGCGCCCGCCCACGACCAGCATCCGCGTCGTGTCCGGACGATCGAAGGCGATCCGGCCGGCGGCCACCTCCGCTCGCAACGCCGGGCTGAGCACCGGGGCGTACGCCGGATTCGAGGCGGTCGTCTCCTCGTCGGCGACCAGGACGACATGGCGCCCACTGCTCTCGTACGCCGCGAGCAGGTTGTCCTGCCGTTCGCCGTCCAGCGGGAGGAACTGACGGGCGGCGATCAGCTGCGGGCGTACGTCGGACGCCGTCTGCTGGAGCGAGTCGTCCAGCCGCGCCTGGCGTACCAGTAGATAGGAGCCGGCCGCCAGCGCACCCGCGGAAATCCCCGCGACCAGGACGAACGCGATGGTGAGCCGGCGTCGGAGCCGGCCGGGCGGGACCGCGCGCGCCCTCATGGCCGCTACCCGGACAGCTTGTAGCCGGCGCCGCGGACCGTGCGCACCAGCTCGGGACGGGCCGGGTCGTCCTCGACCTTGGCCCGCAGGCGCTGGACCGCGACGTCGACGAGCCGCGAGTCGCCGAGGTACGGGTAGGACCAGACGCGGTCGAGCAGAAGCTCGCGGGTGAAGACCTGGCCGGGCCGCCGGGCGAGTTCCAGGAGCAGCCGGAACTCCGTGGCGGTGAGCGCCAGCTCGCGGCCGCCTTTGTGGACGGTGAACCGTGCGGGGTCGATCTCCAGCCCGCCGACCGACAGGACGCCCTCCTCCGGGACCGCCGACGCCCGGCGCAACAACGCCCGCACCCGGGCGACCAGTTCCGGCAAGTCGAACGGCTTCTTCACGTAGTCGTCGGCCCCGCACTCCAGCCCGACCACCACGTCGATGGTGTCCGTCCGCGCGGTCAGCATCAAGATGGGCACCTGACTGGACCGGCGGATCTGCCGGCACACCTCCAGCCCGTCGACCAGAGGCAACATGACGTCGAGGACGACGAGATCCGGCTCGTGCGACCGCCACGCCGCCAGCGCCTGAGCGCCGTCGACGGCCGCGCCGACGCGGAACCCGGCCCGGCGCAGCCCCAAGACGGTCACCTCGCGAATGGCGGCGTCATCCTCGACGACCAGCAGATCCGCCTCCATGCCTGGATGGTCTCACCACTGGTGCGCGACGTCGACGACTATCCGGCTGTGGGTGCCCGGCCCGTTCAGGGTGAACACCCGGTACGGCAGGCGCGCACGGACGCCGATCGCGAAGGTCGTGTACCCCTCGGCGGTGCCGCCCGCGACGACGTCCCGCAACGTTCGGTACGGGACGACGGTCGCCACGTGCCGTCCGGTGGCGTACGAAGCCGGTTCCAGCAGCACGACCTGGATGACCGCCCCACCGGCGGTGTACGGCGACAGCGGCAGGCCGGTGCCCTGCGTGTACGCCTCCCCGTACGCCGTGCGGTAGCCGCTCGCGGCCCCCTCGAACTCGAACACGACCCGGTCATAGCAGTCGTGCCGGCCCGTACGCACGGTCAGCAACTGCGCCTGCGTCAGCGCGCCGGCCGACTTGCCGCCGCTGCCCCACGTGATTCCGCAGTACGGCGCGGCCGCCTGCGCTGTTCCTCCTACGCCGAACCCGCTCGCGATGATGATCGCCGCGGTCAGCCAGATCTTCATCCTCATGCCGGTCAGGGTGGGCTCGGTGGGGCACGGGAGCTTCGCAGGCACGTAACCGTCAGGTAACCGCTCGGGGATCGTCTCGGCCAGTCCGCCGACGTCAGGCGCGGGCGATCTGGAGGAGGAACTCGGCGTTGCTCGACGTCTTCCGGAGCCGCTCCACCACCTGCTCGCCGGCCGCCTGCCCGTCCAGGTGATGCAACGCCTGCCGGAGACGGCGTACGAGGGCCAGTTCGTCCGGCGGGAGCAGCAGTTCTTCGCGACGCGTACCGGAGGCCTCGACGTCGACCGCCGGGAAGATCCGCCGCTCGGCCAGCCCGCGCAGCAGCCGCAGCTCGGCGTTCCCGGTGCTCTTGAACTCCTCGAAGATCACCGTGTCGCCCATCGACCCCGTCTCGACCAGCGCGGTCGCGATGATGGTCAGCGAACCGCCGCCTTCGAGGTTCCGGGCCGCGCCCAGGAAGCGCTTGGGCGCGTGCAGTGCCCCCGCCTCGATCCCGCCCGTCATGATGCGCCCGTTCGCCGGGGCGGCCAAGTTGTAGGCGCGCCCCAGCCGGGTGATCGAGTCGAGCACGACGACGACGTCCCGCCCCAGCTCGACGAGCCGCTTCGCCCGCTCGATCGCCAGCTCGGCGACCGCGATGTGGTCCGACGGCGGACGGTCGAAAGTGGACGCTACGACCTCTCCGCGTACGGTGCGGGCCATGTCGGTGACCTCCTCCGGACGCTCGTCCACCAGCACCGCCATGAGGTGCGCCGCCGGGTGGTTCACCGAGACGGCGTGGGCGATCGCTTGCAGCACAAGGGTTTTGCCGGCCTTCGGCGGTGAGACGACCAGAGCCCGCTGCCCCTTCCCGATGGGCGTCAGCAGGTCCACAATCCTCGTCGTGAGAATGTGCGGCTCAGTCTCCAGCCGCAGCCGCTCGGTGGGAAACAGCGGCGTCAGCGCGTAGAAGTCCGGGCGGTCCGGCGCCGAACCGGCGGGGACCCCGTTCACCGTGGTCACCTCGGTCACGGCCGGGCGGCGGGGACGCCGGTCCCGGGCCTCGCCCAGCACGGTCACCGCCTCGACCCAGTCGCCCCGGCGCAGGCCGTGCTTCTGGATCACGCCCTTCGACAGGTACGCGTCGTCGTCGCCGGGCAGATAACCGTCGACACGGACGAAGCCGTGCCCGTCGTTGCGGAGGTCGACGACTCCGGTGATTTCGTTGGTCATGGAAAGCTCCTGAACAGGAAGAGTCGCACCGGACACGGCTGTGCACCGGTGGGAAGCGCGTCGCGTACGCTGCGCGAACGGCGCTGAGAGGAACGGTCGACGCATCGTCGGATGAAGACGGAAATGCGGATCAGACCGGGAAAAACGAGCACCACTGGGGCGGGAAGTCCACGCCGGCATCAGCGGGGTGCTACGCCGAAGGTAGCTCACGGGGTACGCCCGGCGCAAACACCTTCGCCCATCTCGCGGCGCTGCCTTATCCTCGGGCGATGATCTGCGTACTCGACAACCTGGGCGGAGGCGCCCACCTCCGGTGAGCCCGGCGGTGCGGGTGACTCCCCGCCGCGAACTTCACGCCGGCCGACGCCGTCGAGCCCACCGATGCTGGGGGCACCTGATCGCGGCCCCGCTCTGGCCGATGCACGGCGTGAACCTCGGGACGTTGCTGCGTACCTGCGACGCTGTCGGCGCTTGTCTGGCGGTACCGCCGTTTCGCTGGGTGGACGAGGCACTGGCCCGGGGAAACACACTTCGCCAGCCGACCTGCGTCCATCGCGTGAGCGATCCGATCCGCTGGCTGGCCGGTGAACGAGCCGCCGGCAGCCACGTCCTGGGGGTCGAACTGGCCGATGAAGCGATCCGCCTCGGCGACCTCCCGGCCGCTCGCCGCCGCACCGTCGCGGTCCTCGGCCACGAGGCCACCGGGATCCCGCCGGACGCGGTCGATTTGCTCGACAGCTGCGTCGAGATTCCCATGGTCGGCACCGGGACCAGCCTCAACGTCGCGGTCGCCGGTTCACTCGTCCTCTATCGCCTGGCGGGCCTGCTCTAGGCGTTCACCAGGAGTGGGCGATCTCGCGGCGGTACCGTTCCTCGTACTTCGCGAGCTCGGCGTCGA
>JABFYB010000530.1 GCA_013361475.1 Hamadaea sp. | reverse complement strand
GCCGCCGGCGGACTCCACTACAACCAGAACGTCAGACACTTGAACCTCACACGAACTTCTCGGTGGCGAGGAACTCGACGAGCTGCGAGCCGCCGTCCCCGCTGTCGGTCACCTTCACGCCGCCCGAGCGCGCCGGGCGCTTGCTGTGCTCCACGACCGCGCTGTACGCGCCGGCCGCGCCGACGGAGGCCGGGTCGACGCCCAGGTCGCCGAGGGCGAGGGTGGAGACCGGCTTCTTCTTGGCCTCCATGATCCCCTTGAAGGACGGGTACCGCGGCTCGTTGATGGTGTCCCAGACGCTCACGATGGCGGGCGTGGCCGCGCGCACGACCTCGTAGCCCTCCTCCGTCTGCCGCTCAGCGGTCAGCGTCGAGCCCTCCACGGTCAGCTTGCGCGCCCCGGTGAGGGCGGCCACGCCGAGCCGCTCGGCCAGCATGTGCGGGAGCACCTGGCCCCGCGCGTCGGTGGCCTCCGCTCCGCAGATGACGAGGTCGGGTTCCAGCTGCTGCAGGGCGGCGGCGAGCACGGCCGAGGTGCCCAGCGCGTCCGACCCGTGCAGGGCGTCGTCGACGACGTGCACGGCCTTGTCCGGCCCCATCGACAGCGCCTTGCGGATCGACTCGGTCGCCCGCTCGGGGCCCATGGTCAGCAGCGTGACCTCGGTGCCGGCGTTCGCCTCGCGGATGCGCAGAGCCTCCTCGATGGCGTACTCGTCCATCTCGTTGATCACGTTGTTCGCCGACGCTCGGTCGACGGTGTTGTCGTCAGTACGCAGCGTGCGGTCCGCGCCGGAGTCCGGCACCTGCTTGACGAGTACGACGATCTTCATCGTGCTTCGACGCCTCCTGTTATGCCACAGCCTGAACGTTCGTTCATGCTGCCATGTGACACCGGATTCGGATGTTACCCGCTAGTAGCTTGCTGTGCTCAGCCAGCTGCTTCCGGGACCGAGTGACACAACTCACCTCGTAATGATCGCGGGCCGGTAGAGTCCTATATGCAGGAGGTGTCGCGAATGTCCACACAAATGGCTCCCCTGCCCGTCACCAAGGCCGGGCCGGTCGAGAAAACACGCCCGGCCCCCACCGGAAAGACAACCACGAGCCGATCCGGCCAGGACGGGCAGGTCGGTCATCACACCCGGAAATCACCGAACGGGCACCTGTGCACGTGCGGCCGGCTCCGGGAGGAGTGCGTACGGGACACCGTGCGCGCGCTGTGGCGGGACGCTCAGGCGTAATGCCGCCGCTGCGGCCAGGTCAACTCGGCCCGCAGCCCGTTCTCGGTGAAGACCAGCGGATGCCGGGGATCCACCCGGAGCGGCGTACCGGGATCGCGATCGTGGTCGACGGGCAGCCCGGTGGCCTGACGCTCGGCGTTCGGCACGCCGACGCCACCCGGCCCCACCGGAATCCGGTCCGGGTCGCCGGGGTCCTCATGCCGCCCGGGTAGGACGGTGCCGTTGACGAAGTCGTACTGGTGCGCCATCTCGTGGTAGAGGACGGCGACCGGCGGAGTCGAGCCGAGGAACGTGCTGAAGCCGGCGTTGTAGTCGATGGCCCGCTGATGACCCCGCTCGAACGACACGTCGGCCGTCGCGGCCGCGTTGTGCTCGCTCCACTCCCGGATGGTCAGCGTGTCCGGCCCGCGCAGCCCGGCGTCCAGCGCGGTCAGCATCTGCTGGCCGGTCGGCGAGGCCGCGAGGAACTCCAGGTCTGACCGCACCCGCGCGGTGAACTCCGGCGAACCCTCCACGTGGATCTGGGCCGGGATCTCGGCCAGCTGGACGGTCACCTCCCGGTCGACGCCCGTCAGGGCCGCGTCCTTGTCGTGGTACGCGATGTCGTCGCCGTCGCCCCCGTCGACCACGTCGGCGCCGCCACCGGAGTAGAGGACGTCGGCCCCGGCGCCGCCGGAGACGCGATCCGCCCCGGATCCGCCGACGAGCACGTCCGCGCCGTCGTCGCCGGACAGCACGTCACTGCCGTGCCCGCCGTCGAGGTAGTCGCGGCCGTCGCCCCCGTCGATCGCGTCCGCCCCGGCCAACCCGTACGCCGTGTCGTGGCCGTCGCCGCCGGACAGCTTGTCGTCCCCGGCGCCACCACTGAGGTAGTCCGCGCCGGCCGATCCGTAGAGCACGTCGTCGCCGTCGCCGCCGTGCAGTTCGTCGTCGCCGTCGCCGCCCACCAGCGTCAGCCGGACGGAGGTCCCGGGTGCGACGGTGACAGTGTCGTCCCCACCGCCGGTACGCAGAATGAGCCGGAGGTCGCCCGGAAAGCGCCACTCCCCGCTCCGGCCGGTGACGACCTGTTCGCCGGTCACCGGATCGACGCGTACGCCGACCTGGTCGTCCTCCGAACCGGTGCTCACCACGACGGTGTCCCCGCTGCGCAGCACCTGCGTCGCCGCGACCTCCCGCGGCACGGCGAAGGTCGCCGACCCCGCCGCGCGCCAGGTCTTCGCCAGGGCTTCCCATTCGGGCAGCGTGGCGGTGATCTCCTTCGCCTGCGCGGCCAGCGTCCGCTCCAGATCGGCCCGGAGCCGGACGGCCTGCGCGACGGCCGCTCGGGCCGCGCCCGCCCCGGCCGGGTCGCTGACGGTGAGGCTGACCGTGCCGTCGGCCGCTTGGCGAGCCTGGAAGACGTCGCACACGACGGAGAAGTGCGCCGACAGCCGATACCGGGCGGTCGCCGACGCCTCGGCGCAGATCTCCAGGGCGGCGGCGATGCGGGCCGCCAGGCGCGCGCAGCCGTCCACTCCGCCGGCCAGCCGCGTCCGATGGGCGGCGTAGGTCGAGGCGGTCGCCCCCGACCACTCGGTCAGCACCCCGGACGCCTGGCCGGACCAGTCCAGGCGGTGCGCCTGCGGACCGGCGGCCAACCCGCGCCAGGCCGCGGCGGCTTGGGCGTATCCGTCGTCGGCGAAGTGCCAGTGATCGGCGACTCGCAGCTCCCGGGGCCTCACGACCGCCGCCCCGGCGTGCCCATGCGCCAGGCGGCCCGGTCGTCGGCCGCCTCATACGCGAACGCGGTCTGCCACAGCCGATCGGCGTCGGCCGCCATCACCTCCGCGATGCGGCGTACGGCGAGATCAGCCTGGGCGGCGGCGGCCTCCGCGGCCCGGCGGGGCGCCGTCCGCGGTGTCGCCGGGGTCAGCAGCGGGCCATGTTTCCGCCAGGCGTCGGACAACGCCGTGGCCAGGTCGAGCGTCGCCGACGCCAGCCGGCTCACCCGCGCCGGATCGACCTTCGTCTCCTCAGCAGCCATGCTGGCGACGGTAGGGCGTACCGGGCGGCCCGGGATCGGCTTGTGGATGACGGCGTTCCCGTCAGAGAACCGGAAATGCCGTCATCACAGCGTCATGGGTTCATTCACCGGCCAGATCGGGTCGGAACATGTACGGCGTCGTGGTGGTGATCGGGATGAGTCCCACGCGCTCCAGGATCGGACGGCTGTCCGGCGAGCAGTCCACCTGCAACAACGAGTACCCGCGCTCGGCGGCCCGCCGCGCCCGGTGCTCGACGACCGCCTTGTAGATGCCGCGACCCCGGAACTCGGCGAGGGTGGAACCGCCCCAGAGCGTGGCGAACTCCGTTCCCGGGATGTACCGGGTCCAGCCGGCCGAGACGACCCGATCGCCCACCTCGGCGACCACGACAAGCAGCCCCTGAGGGTCGGCGGCCAGCTCACCGGCCAGGGACTCGGCGAGGTACTCGCGCGACCCGTCGCCCCAGACCTCCTCCTCCATCGCCGCGATGCGATCGAAATCTGCGCGGCTGGTCACCTCGCGAAGGCGTACCCCTGGGATCTCGCGCAGCGGCGCGGCCGCGAGCGGGGCGACCGGCCCGATCACGACGGTCTCCTGCTCCTCCGGCACGAAACCGTGCGCGACCAGCCGGTCGGCCAGATCGGCGGGCCGGTCGTGGCCGTGCAGCTTCCACTCCACCTCCTCGCCCCGGTCGGTGAAGGTGCGCACCTGGCGCTCGATCAGCTCGTCCAGCTCGGCGCCGTCGAGTCCGCCCAGGTCGCGATAGGTGAGGTAACCACTGCGGCTGAGCCCGAAGAACCGCACGAGCGGTCCGTCCCGGTCGACCGTCACCCCGGCGGGCAGCCGCTCCGGCACATGGGCCCTGAGCTGTTCGTCATAGATCTCACGCAGGCGTCCCGCGTCCAAGGCTTCGTTCACGCCGGGATAATAAGCACGTGTTCCGCCTGATCAGGATGTGGTTTTTCCCGCGCGACGTGCTCGAGGTCGGAACCACGCCCGACTACCGCTTCTCGCTCGCCAACGAACGGACCTTCCTAGCCTGGATCCGGACCGGCCTGGCGCTGGTCGGCGGCGGGCTCGCGGTGGCCCAGTTCCTGCCCCCGCTGGCCGTCCCGCACTTGCGCGAGATCTTCGCGCTCGGGCTGATCCTGGTCGGCGCGGCGTGCGCGCTGCGAGCGGTCGACCACTGGGTACGCTGCGAGATCGCGATGCGTAAGGGCAGGCCGCTGCCGGCCTCCCGATTCCCGGCGATCCTGGCGTTGCTGGTGGTGGCCGGCTCCATCCTGCTGTTCATCGGCCTCGTCGTATGACGCCGTCCGCCGCCGACCCGGATGGGGGTGCCCAGGCTTCCGCCAATCGGGGTGGGCAGGCCTCCGCCGATCGGGGGGCGCAGGCTGAGCGCACCCGGTTGGCGTGGCGGCGTACGGCGTTGGCGATGACCGTCGTGGCGGTGTTGACGGTGCGACTCGCGTTGCACGCCGGAGTCACCCCCGTACGCGCGGCCGCCCTGATCGCCGGCTGCGTCGTCTGGGTGTTCTTCCTGATCGTGGCGCAGCGTCGCATCTGGTCGCTCGCCCGCCCGGCGGACCGCGCTCCCGGCGGCGCACCCCGCAGGGCCCCGGTCAACGCAGCCGTACGCTCCCCGGCGTTGACCGCCGTGTCCTGTTTGGCCATGGCAGCGGTGGGGGCCGCCCTCGCCGTTGATCTTTGGTCCCTACCGCTCTGGCGTTAACGCGAGAATTTCTCTACGCTCCGCGACCATGAGGAGGATCACACTCGGCATCGCGGCCGTGCTGTGCGCGTACCTGGTCATCGGACTCGGTCAGGCGCCCGCCGCCGCTCACGACGAGCGCCCCACCCGGACGCTCGACGGCAGCGGAAGCGTGCCGGTCTACCGGACCGACGGACCGACGCTGCTGGTCTGCAAGACCGACAAGGCGGCGTTCGACCAGGCGATCGCGGGCTTCTCCGCCGATCTCAAGGCGCAGAACGAGGCGCTGTGGACGCAGTGCCAGACCAACGGCTACCGCCATCTGCAGGCGGCGGTCGACGCCGCGAACCTCCCCGGCACGATCATCAAGATGCTGCCCGGCCGCTACCAGGAGGAGCCGAGCCTGGCCCCGGCGCAGGGCGCCTGCGTCAACCTCAGCGGCCTGCGGAAGTCGGCGCTCTACAAGTACGACGTGCTGACCTTGCAGCAGCAGCTGGACTGCCCGCACAACCAGAACCTCGTCGCCATCATCAACAAGCACGGGCTGCAGATCGAGGGCACCGGGGCGAAGCCGACCGACGTGATCGTCGACGCGCAGTACCAGAAGCTGAACACGATCCGGGCCGACAACGCCGACGGCGTCTACTTCAAGAACATGACCGCCGAGCGCAGCCAGTTCAACGCCTTCTACATCATGGAGACCGACGGCTTCGTGGTCGACCACACCGTCGGGCGCTGGAACGACGAGTACGGCTTCCTCACCTTCGCCGTCGACCACGGGCTCTACACGGAGGCCGAGGGCTACGGCAACGGCGACTCCGCGTTCTACCCGGGAGCCGCGTCCAACATCAACAAGGACGAGGGCTACACCCCGCCCCGGTACGCCGTCGAGATCCGCAACAGCTACGGACACGACAACATGCTGGGCTACTCCGGAACCGCCGGTGACTCGGTGTGGGTGCACGACAGCGTCTTCACCCACAACTCGACCGGGATCTCGACCGACAGCGCCTTCCCCGACCACCCGGGCATGCCGCAGAACCACTCCAAGTTCGAGCGGAACATCATCGCCGACAACAACAACGACTACTACCGCTATCACAAGGACGGCACCTGTCAGAAGCCGTACGAACAGCGCGGTTACGAGAACGGCGTCGTCTGCCCGGTCGTCGGCGTACCGGTCGGCAACGGGGTGATCAACCCGGGCGGCAACTACAACATCTGGCGCGACAACTACATCTACGGCAACAAGTACTCCGGCTTCGTGACGAGCTGGGTGCCGGGCTTCGTCCGCAACGACACCTCGTTCGCCGCCCAGTTCGACACCTCGAACCACAACCGCTACCTCAACAACCACATGGGGATCAGCGAGAAGGGCGTCGCCTCGCCCAACGGCGTCGACTACTGGTGGGACGGCCAGGGCGTGGACAACTGCTGGACCACCGCGTCCGACAGCGTCGACGTGACGTCCAACATCGGCCCGGTGCCGTCCTGCGGCTCGGACGAACTGCCGACGGCGCTGGGCACCAAGCGCTTCATCGGCGAGCCCGCCGGGACGCTGAAGATGTACTCCTGCGCGCAGTACAGCCTCCAGAGCCAGAAGATGCCGATCGACTGCGACTGGTGGGGCGCGTACGCCGCCTCCACGTCGGAGCGCATCGAGGTCCGCTGGGCCTTCGGCGAGGCGATCGTGCTGGGCCTGCTCTTCCTCGCGACCTTCTTCCGCCGCCTCCGCCGGTCGCCGGTCGCCACCGGTGGCGTGGTGCTCGTCGCCGCCGGATTCGTCCTCGGCGTGATCGGCACCGCTCAGTACAACGCCCTGCTGGAAGGCGTCGGCCTGGGCCTGGCCGGGCTGGGCTGGCTCGCCCTCGGCCTGCGGCTTCGCCGGATCGGCCGGGGCGCGCTCGGCTGGCTCACCCTGCTCGTGGCGTTCTTCGCCCTGCTCGGCGCGGTGGACCGGGCTGTCGTGATGATCCCGTTCATCCCAGTGGCGCCGTCGCTGATCCGAGTGCTGCTCGAGGTCATCTGGATTCCGTCGGCGATCGTGTCGCTGTTCCTCCGCACCAAGCCGCCCGCCGAGCCCGCAACGGCCGCCGAGGACGCCACCCCCGACGCCCCGGACTCGCCCGACACCCCCGCCTCTGAGGCGACGCCCGCTCCGGCTTAGGCAGCGGATCAGGGTTCCGGGTCGAATCACCGGCCAAGATTCGACCCGGAACCCTGATCCAGCCCAGCCAGCGCCGCAAGGCCGCGCGTCAGGGGCGGTCAGGCGGCGCAGGGGGCGGCGTCAGGGGGCGTCAGCGGCGTATCAGCGGGGTGTCAGCGGCCCCCGGCAGAGTCCGGGACATGACGAACGCGATTGTTGCGGAAGGGCTGGTCAAGCACTACGGCGAGACCAAGGCTCTGGACGGCGTGGACCTCGCCGTCCGTATCGGTTCCGTGCTGGGCGTCCTGGGTCCGAACGGGGCGGGGAAGACGACCACCGTCCGCATCCTGGCCACGTTGTTGCGGCCGGACGCCGGCCGGGCCGTCGTGGGCGGGTTCGACGTCGTACGCCAGGCGCACTCCGTCCGCGGCCTGATCGGGCTGACCGGCCAGTACGCCAGCGTGGACGAGAGCCTCACCGGCGTCGAGAACCTCCTCATGATCGGCCGCCTGCTCGGCTTCAGCCGTAAGGAGGCCCGGGCGCGAGCGAACGAGCTCCTCGGGCACTTCTCCTTGAGCGACGCGGCCGACCGGGCGGCGAAGACCTACTCCGGCGGGATGCGGCGGCGGCTGGACCTGGCCGCCAGCCTCGTCGGGCGGCCCCGGCTGCTCTATCTGGACGAGCCCACGACCGGTCTCGATCCCCGCGCCCGGCTGGAGATGTGGGACATCGTCCGGAATCTCGTCGCCGACGGTGTCACCGTGCTGCTGACCACGCAGTATCTCGAGGAGGCCGACCAATTGGCCGACGAGATCGTCGTGATCGATCACGGGAAGGTCATCGCGGGCGGTACGCCGGCCGAGCTGAAGTCCCGCACCGGCGCGCAGACCCTCGCCGTACGCCCCGTCGACCCGGCCGAGCTGGAGATCGTCACCAAGGTCGTCGCCGACGTCGCGCGTACCACTCCGGAGATCGCGGACAGTGTGGTGACCGCGCAGGTCACCGACCCCGCGGCCCTGCCGGCCGTGGTCCGCCGCCTCGACGACGCGGAGGTCGCCGTGGCCGAGCTGACCCTGCGCACGTCCACCTTGGACGAAGTCTTCCTGTCCCTGACCGGCCACCGCACCGAGCAAGAAGGAGTCCCGGCGTGACCACTCTGGCCGTCCCGAGCGCCGTCACCAGCCGCGTCAGCCCGCTGACCGGGCTGAAGAACACGGCGACCCTGGCCTGGCGCAGCCTGGTCAGCATCAAGCACAACCCGTTCGAGATCATCGATCTCAGCATTCAGCCGCTGATGTTCCTGCTGCTGTTCACCTACACGCTGGGCGGCGCGATCGCCGGGTCGACGGACAAGTATCTCGCCTTCGCCCTGCCCGGCATCCTGGTGCAGAACACCATCTTCGCCACGATGAACATCGCGCTGCTGCTCAACAACGACCTGACCAAGGGCGTCTTCGACCGGCTCCGGTCGCTGCCGATCTCCCGATGGTCGCCGCTGGCCGGGCGGATCCTCGCCGACACGGTGAAGCAGGCCTGGTCGGTCGCGTTGTTGCTGGGCTTCGGGATGATCCTCGGCTTCCGGGTGCAGACCAGCTTCTGGGGCGTGCTCGGCACGTTCGGGCTCATGCTGGTCTTCTGCCTGTGCGTCGCGTGGATCGCGGTCCTCGTCGGAGTGGTCGCGTCGGCCGAGGACAAGGTGCAGATCTTCATGTTCTCGTTCATGTTCCCGCTGACCTTCACCAGCAACATCTTCGCCCCGACCGAGTCGATGCCGGGCTGGCTGCAGTCCTGGGTGAAGATCAACCCCGTCACCATCCTGGCCGACGCGGTCCGCGCGATGCTCAACGGCGGCGACGTCGCGACGCCCGTGCTTCAGTCGCTCGGCTGGGGGGCCGCGATCCTCGCGATCTTCGCCCCGCTCGCGGTCTGGCGCTTCAAGCGCCGCGTCTGACGCGCGCTCACAGCAGCTCGATCACGTTCTCCATCGTGTACGCACGACCGCGCTCGACCGCTTCGGTGAACGCCGAGGGGCCGAGCGCGGTGCGTACCGCGGACTCGACGCGGGCGCGGTCGACGACCGCCTGGTCCTCCACCCCGACGATCGCGGCGGCCGCACCCAGCTGGGTCGCCGCTTTCGTCGGGTCCCCTTGTCGTTCGGCGAGATCGGCCAGGCCGATGAGGACCATCCCGACGATCGGCGAGTCCCCGGCCGACAGCCCGTCCTCCAGCGCCGTCCGATGCTCTCGGGCGGCGGCGGCGTACTCGCCCTGGGCGGCCAGCGTGAGCCCGAGGCCGTTGTGGATCATCGCCCGGAACTGCGGCGCCGCCGAGGCCGGGCCGAGCTGGACCAACGCCGCCTCCATGAGCCGTCGCGCGCCCGGCAGGTCACCGGCCAGCCGGGCCATGTTGCCCCGCCCGAACGAGACCACCGCGTGGACGTGCGGCTGGGTGGCGTCCTGCGCCAGCCGGGTGGCCGTCTCGATGGCGTCGTCCACCGCCGCCGACTCGCCCGCCAGGTAGAGCGCCCAGGCCAGGTTCATCCACTGCTGGACCTGATCCTCCTGGGCGCCCAGCTCCTCGGACAGTGCGATCGTCTCGCGGGCGTACTGGGCGGCGGCGGCGTAGTCCCCGGCGTTGTTCGCGATCGTGCCGAGCGCGTCCAGCACGAGTGCGAGTCCCCACCGGTCGCCGAGCTCCCGGAACCGGGCGAGCGCCGCCTCGAAGTCCCCGACGGCCAGCGCCCGGTCCCAGCCGAGGTTGATGGCGGCGTGGCCGTGCAGCGCCCGGGCCGTCGCCGCGACCCACGGATCGGGGTCGTCGAAGTACTCGGCCAGGATCTCCGCCTCACTGCCGAGCCCGTTGATCCCGCTGGACATCAGCGCCCGCATCGGTTCGGCCAGCCGCAGCATCGGGTGCTCCGACTCGTGTCCCCGCGCGATCCGGGCCGCCTCCTGGAGAACACAGGTGGCGTGCTCGAAGTCACCGAAGGTCTCGACGTAGATCACCGCGGAGAACACCTTCGCCAGCGCGAAGTAGCGCACGGGGACCTCGCCCGGCAGGTTCAGCGCGTCCTCCACCAGGACGGCGGCCTCCGCCCGGTAGTTGCGCAGCCACCAGTACCAGCCGAGCCCGGCGATGAGGCGTACGGCGGTCTCCTTCTGGCCGTGCCCGACCGCCCAGCGCAGCACCGAGAGCAGGTTGTCGTGCTCGGCCTCCAGCAGCCGCAGCCAGGGCAGCTGATCAGCGGTACGCAGCCGCGCCTCGGCCGCCTCGGCCAGCTCGACGAAGTACTCCGTCCACGCCTTGCGAGCCTCGGCCTCCGCGCCGGACTCGGCGAGCCGCTCCAGCCCGTACTCCCGGATCGTCTCGAGCATCCGGTAGCCGGAGCCCTCGGCCCGGATCAGCGACTTGTCGAGCAGCGCGCCGACGACGTCCACGGCGTCCGGGCCCAGCAGCGCCTCGGCGAGGTCGACGCTGACCACCGAGGTCGCCATCGCCAGCCGTTGCCAGCCCCGGCGCTCGTCGTCGCCGAGCAGGTCCCAGCTCCAGTCGATGACGGCACGCAGCGTCTGGTGCCGGGGCAACGCCGTGCGGGAGCCGCCGCGCAGCAGCCGGAACTTGTCGTCGAGGCGATCCGCCAGCTGCCGAGCCGGCATGCTGCGCAACCGGGCGGCGGCCAGCTCGATGGCCAGCGGCATGCCGTCCAGCGCCCGGCAGATCGCCACGCTCGCCTCGTCGATCTCGAAATCCGGCCGGACCGCGCGCGCCCGTTCCCGGAGCAGCTGCACGACCGGGAAGGTCAGCGCCTGCGCCACCGTCGCGTCCGGCGGCGGCAACCGCAGCGGCTCCACCGGCCACAACGCCTCCCCCGGTACGCCCAGCGGCTCCCGGCTGGTGGCGAGCACGCGCAGCAGCGGGCACGCGGCGAGCAGTTCGTCGACGAGCCGGGCGGCGGCGTCCACCACGTGCTCGCAGTTGTCCAGGACGAGCAGCGTCCGGTGCTCGGCCAGGACGGACACGATCCGGTCGAGCGGGTCGGCGGCGTCGAAGAAGACGTCTTTGCGTAGGGCGCGAGCGCGGGCGCCGAGCGCGCTGACGACGGCGGGCGCGACATCCTCCGGTTTGGTCACCGGAGCCAGTTCGACCAGCCACACCCCTTCCGGGTACGCCGGCAGAAGCCCTCGCGCGACTTCGAGCGCCAGCCGTGTCTTGCCCGAACCACCCGGCCCGGTCAGGGTCACCAGCCGCGAACGGTCGAGCGTCTCGCGTACGCGGAGGAGGTCGTCGTCGCGGCCGACGAAACTGGTGCGCTGGGCGGGCAGGTTCGTCCGGGGTCCCTTGACCGGGACGGGTTCGCTGTCGCCTCGCAGGATGTCCACGTGCAACTGCCGCAGCGCCGGGCCGGGATCCGCGCCGAGCTGATCGGCCAGCAGCTCCCGATGACGTTCGTACGCCGACAGCGCCTCCGGGCCGCGCCCGGCCGCCCGCAGCGCCAGCATCAGCAGCTCGACCGGCCGGTCCCGGAGTGGCCGGGCCGCCGCCCATTCCTGCAACGCCGCCAGTTCGACGGTGCCCGCCTCGATCTGCCGGGCGAAGAGCGTCTCGCTCACCTCGTCGCGCAGAGTGGCCCAGCGCGCCAGCGTCACCTGGGCGAACTCGGCGTCCTCGGCCTCCAGCAACGGTTCGCCCCGCCACAACGCGACGGCCTCCTCGGCCCGGCCCGCCGTCGCCAGCCGCTCGAAGCGGACCGCGTCGACCGCGTCGGCCGGAATCCGCAGGAGGTAGCCGCCCGGGGCGGCCTCGACCGGGAACCCCGCCCGCCGCAGCCGGCTGACCAGCGCCTGCAAGGCGTTCACGGCGTTGGCCGGGACGTCCTCGGCCCACACCGCGTCGACCAGGGCGGCCGCGCTCACGGCCCGGCCAGGGTCGAGCGCCAGCCGGATCAGCAACCGCCGCAGGCGTACGCCGCCGAGGTCGAGGCGCGTGCCGTCATCGGCCCGCGCCTCCAACGGCCCCAGCAGCGAGATCTCCACCGGCCCATTCTGCCCGACCGACCCTCCGAGGAAGCGGCTAGGCGAGGTTGGCCGAGCGGGGGTACGCGTCCGCCGGGTCGGTCAGCACGTTCACCAGGTAAGGCACTCCGGCGTCGAACGCCCGCCGCAACGCCGGACCGAGCTGGGCCGCGTCGGACACCGTCTCACCGGCGCCGCCGAGCGCCTCGACGACCGCGTCGTACCGCAGGCCGGGCTGCAGATCGGCGGCCACGTCGTAGCCGTAGACCGCCCGCATCGGGTGCTTCTCCAGACCCCAGATGCCGTTGTTGCCGACCACGATCACGACCGGCAGCTTCTGGCGTACGAGGGATTCGGCGTCCATCAGCGAGAACCCGGCCGCGCCATCGCCCATCAGGACGCAGATCTGCCGGTCCGGATGGGTCACCCGGGCGCCCATCGCGTAGCCCATGCCGGTGCCGAGGCAGCCGTAAGGTCCAGGATCCAGCCACGTCCCCGGCTGCGCGGGCTCCAGGTAGCGACCCGCGTAGGAGACGAAGTCGCCGCCGTCGCCGATGGTGATGGCGTCCGGCGCCAGCACCTTGCGCAGCTCACCGTAGACGCGCGCCGGCTTGATCAGGTCGCTGTCCGCCGCCATCTCGGCCGCGTGCTTCTCGGCCGCCGCGGTCTCCACCGCTCGCAACTCGCCCACCCAGTCCGGGTGCGTCGTGCGTACCCCTTCGGCGAACGCGGCGAGGATCAGCCGCAGGTCGCCCGCGGGCGAGACCGCGACGGACACGTGCTGGGCCCGCTGGGCCGGCGCGTCGACGATGTGCACGACCTGCGCGGACCCGAAGTCGCCGAAGCCGAGCCGGAAGTCCAGCGGCGTGCCGACCACCGCCACCACGTCCGCGCGGTCCAAGGCCGCGCGCCTGGCCTTCGCGAAGGCCAGCGGATGCTCCGGCGGCAAGGCGCCGCGGCCCATGCCATTGGTGAAGACTGGTACGCCCAACGCCTCGGCCGCCGCTCGCAACGCCTCGACGGCGTCTCCGGCGTAGACGTCGGAGCCGGCGACGATGACCGGCCGCTGGGCGGTCCGGAGGAGCTGTGCCGCTTTCTCCACGTCGTCGGGATCGGGTTCGATCACCGCGACCTCGGGCGCCTCGACGACGGCTTCGCCGGTGCTGAACACGACCTCCAGCGGGAAGTCCAGAAACGACGGTCCTCTGTGGGCCGTGAGGCTCGCTTCCAGCGCGTGCTTGACGTCCCGGGCGATCTCGGCCGGATCGGTGACCGTCTTCGCGACCTTGGTGACCGGAGCGACCAGCGGAATGTGGTCGATCTCCTGCAGACTGCCCGAGCCCCAACGGAACTGCGGCGCCCGCCCGCCGAGCACGAGCACCGGCACGGCGTTGAAGTACGCGCTGGTCAGCCCGGAGATGCCGTTGGTGACCCCGGGACCGGCCGTGAGCGCCGCGACCCCCGGCCGGCGGGTCAGCTTCGCGACCGCCTCCGCCGCGAACACCGCGGTCTGCTCGTGCCGCACGTCGTACAGCGGAAAGCCGGCCTGCACCGCCGCGTCGTAGAAGGGAAAGATGTGCCCGCCGGAGAGCGTGAACAGCTCCCGTACGCCCGCCTTCCGCAGCGCGGCCAGCGCGAGTGCACCGCCGTGGCCCTCGATCGTCTCGGTCATTGGCGCAGCCTACCCACGCTTCCGGTAAATGTGAAGGAGTCTCGTCTTTCCTTCGCGTACGCCTCGCGTCACCGCCTGCGGTCGAGCAGTGCGACGGTCAGCAGCGAGTGCCGCCAGACCTGGTCCACCGTGTAGTGCTCCAGCAGGAAAGGCGTCTTCCCACCGTCGAGACCGCGTCTCGGATCGCCGGGATCGTCCGCCCGGATGACCCAGACGCGCGGCGCGGGACCCACGCAGGCCGCCACGTCGGCGCACTCCACCGCGAGAAGACGGCCGCCGGCTCGTTGCGGGCGGACCATCAGCGCGTCGCGGGGCGTCCGGTCGGCCGGCAGATAGCGGGCGACGATGTCGCGCGGCGACCACGGGATCGACGGATGGTTGTCGCCGTAGACCGCGACGTCGTCCACTCCGAATCGGGGGCCGATGATCTGGGCGATTCGGCGGGAGTCCTGGCTGTGCCCGTCCGGTCGCCGAACGGCGACGTTGCCGGCCACGCCGAAGACCATGAGCAGCAGCATCACGACGGTGGCGCGCCGGACCGACAGCCGGTGCAGGCCCGCGGCGGCCAGCAGGGCGAGGCCCGGCAGGGTGAAGACGACATAGCGGGCGACCCAGATCGGGGTCAGGATTCCCGCCGCGAGCAGGAGACCGATCGGCAGCAGTCCCCAGCACGCCATCGCGAGTATCCGGCGTTCCCGGCGCAGCGCGAGCAGCCCGAGGAGGAACAGCGTCGCGGTCACGGCGATCGGTCCGGCCACCCCCAGTGACCGCTCCACCACTCCGTTGCGCCCCTCCCACCCGAGCAGGGGAATCCAGGAGACCTGGGCTCGCTGAGTCAGTGCCCCGGCGAGAAACAGCGTCAGCCCGGGAAGGACGGCGGCGAAGGCGCTGACCGCCCACGCCCGTCTGGCGTACGCCGGCCAGGCGAGCACGGCGTGCGCGACGAGGATCATCGCCCCGAAGGGCACAAGCGAGACGGCGATGCCCAGCGTGATCGCGTACGCCGCGAGCCGGACCGCGCCGGGCCGCTCGGTCCAGCGCAGGAGCAGCAGCGTCGCCAGGGTGAATCCGAAGACGGCCGGCGAGTACCCCCGAGCCTCCTGGGCGAAGCGCGAGAAGACCGGGAGCACGGCCAGGACGAGTCCGGCGAGCAGACCCGCCCGGTAGCTCCACAGCTTGGCCCCGACAGCGGCGGTCACGCCGACCGCGCCGACGGCCGCCAGGGCGGACGGCAGCCGGACGGCGATCTCGGAGGTCCCGGCGAACGCCGTCCAGACGTGCAGGAACGCGTAGTAGGGAGCGAGCACGAGGTCGGTCTCACCGAGGAGATCCTCGAGCTGCCCCCAGCTCAGCACCGCGGCGTTGACCGAGGCGAGTTCGTCGGCCCAGAGCGCGGGACGGCCGAGGTGCCAGGCGGCCAGCACGGTCATCAGCAGCACCGGCGGCGACCACGGCGCGGCGAGCAGTCGATGCCGGACGGCCGGGGTGGCGGGGTGAACGGTCGGGCTCAGGGTCTGCGGCTGAGGGATGGTGGACGGTGGCCTCACCGCTGCCCTCTGACGCGAGCGAAGAACGTGACCATCTGCCCTTCCTTGGACAACAGCGAGCGGCTGCAGCGGTCCCCCGTCGACTGCGGGGGACCGTATATCAAGGACAGAGCCGCTGGTGTCTCGTCCCCGACGCTCTCCCCAACGAGTGTGGGCGAGCCCTGGTCGCGCGGGGCCGCAATCGCCGGAGGCCGCGTTATCCGGGATAACGCGGCCTCCTGCTGCCGGGGTCAGCGGCCGGTGAACTCCGGCGGGCGCTTGCCGACGAACGCGGCCATGCCCTCCCGCTTGTCGTCGGTCGCGAAGAGCGCCGCGAACAGCTGCGACTCCCAGGCCAGCCCGCCGGCCAAATCCCGGTCGAGGCCGCCGTCGATGGCCGCCTTCGCCGCCGCGAGAGCCTGGGCGGGGCCGCCCACGTACGCCCGGACCAGGTTGATCGCCTCGTCGTAGACCTTGTCGGCCGGAACCACCCGATCGGCCAGCCCGATGGCGAGCGCCTCCTGCGCGTCCACCATCCGGCCGGTGAAGATGATGTCCTTGGCCTTCGCCGGGCCGACCAGCCGGGCCAGGCGCTGCGTACCGCCCGCGCCGGGGATGATACCCAGCTTGATCTCGGGCTGGCCGAGCTTGGCGTCCTCCGCGACGACCCGCCAGTCGCAGGTCAGCGCCAGTTCGCAGCCGCCGCCGAGGGCGTACCCGGTGATGGCGGCGACCACGGGCTTCGGGATCCGGGCGACGGCGTCGAACGCGCTGCTCAACGCGCCCGCCCGCTTCGCCATGTCGACGTACGACATGTCGGCCATCTCCTTGATGTCCGCGCCCGCCGCGAACACCTTCTCGCCGCCGTAGATCACCGCCGCCCGGATCGAGTCGTCCGCCGTGATCTGCGCCGCGACCGCTCGCAGCTCCTCCTGGACCTGGATGTTCAGCGCGTTCATCGGCGGCCGGTCCAGGCGGATCGTGCCGATGCCGTCGTTGATCTCCAGGCGTACCAGTTCGCCCATCCGTGTGCCACCTACTTCGTTGTGGGTTCGCGTCTTGCCCGAGCATATGGGGCGCCGACGCGCTGGGCGTGCGAGGATGAGTGAACGTTGATGGGGGTCAATCTTGATCGTTTACTATCGAGATCGGCACGTCCAGGTCACGTCCGAGGCGCTGCACGTCGGCGAGTCCCGGATTCCCCTGGCGCGACTGCAATACGTCTGGCATCGCGAAGGGGTGGCGGCGCCCGCCATCCGGCTCCGGCGCACCCAGCGCGGCATCATCGGATTCGCCGTGATCGTGGGAGCACTGCTCGCCCTGATCGGCGTCCTCTACGTGTTCGCCGGCGTGATCGGCCAGGCGGCCGGCGCCGGGCGCGTACTGCTGCCGCTGGCCGGGGTGGTGGCGCTGATCGGCTTCGCCGGGCCGTTGCTGGAGATGGCGCTCCACCGGGTCGATCACAGCGTCGACCAGGGCCATCAGGTGCACGAGATCTGCGCCGTCATCGACGGGGTGGAACGCCGCCTGATCCGGATCGCCGACACCCACCGATTCGGCAAGATCTACCGGGCCTTGGAACGGGCACTCGAAGACACCGAGGGCGACGCGCTGGAGGCGGCCGAGTTCGCCCAGGGCTCCGAGGACGGGACCTGACGATCTCGGGCCGACCCGATCAGCCCACCGCCGCCAGAGTCTGGGTCGCGATCTCCAGCTCCTCCTCGGTCGGCACGACGAGCACCGCCACCTCTGCGCCGTCGGGCGAGATGAAGGTCTCCCCGGCCGCGTTGCGTACGGGGTCGATCTCGATGCCCAGCCGCTCCAGCCCGCTGAGCGACGCCGCCCGGACGAGTGGCGCGTTCTCGCCGACGCCGGCCGTGAAGGTGATCGCGTCCACCCGCCCGAGCTGGGCGTAGTACGCCCCCACATAGGACTTGATCCGGGCGCAGTAGACGTCGAAGGCCACCTTCGCGCGCTCGTCGTTCGCCGCGGCCCGGGCGAGCACGTCACGCATGTCGTTGACCCCGCTCAGCCCCTTCAACCCGGACCGCTGATTGAGCAGCTCGTCCACCTCGTCCAGGCTCATCCCGCCGACCCGGACCAGGTGGAAGATGATCGCCGGGTCGACGTCGCCGGAACGAGTGCCCATGACCAGGCCGGGAAGCGGGGTGAACCCCATCGAGGTGGCCACGCTCCGGCCGGCCCGGACGGCGCACACACTCGCGCCGTTGCCGAGGTGCAAGGTGATCACATTCGCGTCGGGATCGCCGATCAGCTCCCCCGTACGCCGGGAGACGTAACCGTGCGACGTCCCGTGGAAGCCGTAGCGGTGGATGCCGAAACGCTCGGCGACCCCGGTGTCCAGGGCGTACGTGGCGGCCTCGGGCGGCATCGTCCGGTGGAAGGCGGTGTCGAAGACCGCCACCTGCGGCACCTCCGGCAGCAGCTTCCGGGCGACCTCGATGCCGGTCAGATTGGCCGGGTTGTGCAGCGGCGCCAACGGGATCAACTCGCGTACCACGGAGATCAGTTCGTCGTCGACGAGACTCGGCGCGGAGAACCGCGTACCACCGTGAACCACGCGATGGCCGACCGCGACGAGCCCGGTGAGGTCGAGCTGGGCCAGGATGTCGCGCAGCGCCGCCTCATGGTCGGTGACCCGCTCGGTGATGCCTTTCGCGAGCGTCTCCCCGCCGTCGAAGAGCCGGTACTTCACCGACGACGACCCGCAGTTGAGCACCAGAACCCGGCGGCTGGTCACGTGCGGGCTGGTCACGAGGCCGCCTGGATGGCGGTGATCGCGACGGTGGAGACGATGTCGCGGACGGTGGCCCCGCGCGACAGGTCGTTCACCGGCTTGCGCAGCCCCTGCATGACCGGGCCGATCGCGACCGCGCCCGCCGACCGCTGCACGGCCTTGTAGGTGTTGTTGCCCGTGTTCAGGTCGGGGAAGATCAGCACGGTCGCGTGCCCGGCCACTTCACTGCCCGGCATCTTCGTGGCGGCCACGCTGGGGTCGACCGCCGCGTCGTACTGGATCGGGCCGACCACCGGCAGATCGGGCCGCCGCTTGCGGACCAGGTCGGTGGCGTGCGCGACCTTGTCGACGTCCGCCCCGAAGCCGCTGATCCCGGTCGAGTAGGACAGCATGGCGACCCGCGGCTCGACCCCGAACCGCTCAGCCGTCTCCGCACTGGAGATGGCGATGTCCGCGAGCTGCTCCGGGTCCGGATCCGGATTGATCGCGCAGTCCCCATACACCAGTACGCGATCCGCCAAGCACATGAAGAAGACGCTCGACGCGATCGACACACCCGATGCAGTCTTGATGATCTCGAACGCGGGCCGGATCGTGTCGGCGGTCGGATGCACACAGCCAGACACCATCGCGTCGGCGCGTCCGCTGTTGACCATCAGCGTGCCGAAATAGTTCACGTCGCCGACCTGGTCCCACGCCTTCTCCAGGGTCATGCCCTTGTGCTCGCGCAACTTGGCGTACGTGGCGGCGAATTCGCTACGCCACTGGCTGGCGTTGGGGTCGACGATCCGCGCGCCGCCGTCGTCGAGTCCGAGATCAAGCCCGAGGTCGCGGGCCTTGTCCCGCACGACGTCGGCCGGGCCCAGCAGGGTCAGCTCGCACACGCCCCGCCGCAGCAGCTGCTCGGCCGCACGCAGCACCCGCTCCTCGGTGCCCTCGGGCAGCACGACGTGCCGCAGATCCTCCCGCGCCCGTTCGATCAGCTCGAACTCGAACATCAGCGGCGTCACGCCGTCAGACCGCGTCACATCCAGCCGCGCCGTCAACTCGGGAACGTCGACCGACGCCTCGAACGCGCCGATCGCGGCGGTCACCTTCCGCTGATTCTGCGCGGTCAACGCCCCTTCGAGCCCGGTGAGCCGGCCGACGGTCGCGAAGCTGTCCTCGCGTACCGAGATGACCGGGACCTCGCCCCGGAACCGGCCGACCAGCGCGACGACCCTCGGATCAGGTTCGATGCCGAGCGTCAGCACGAGCCCGGCGATCGACGCGTGGCCCGCGAAATGCGCGGCCATGGCCGCGACGATCAGATCGGACCGGTCTCCCGGCGTCACCACCAGGCAGCCGTCCCCGACATGGTCCAGGAAGGTCGGCACCGTCGCGCCCCCGACCACGATGTCCAGCACGTCCCGGTCCAGCGCCTGCGGCGAGCTGCCGGACAGCGGCGTCGCGTTCAGCACGTGCATGACCTCCGCGACCGTCGGGGCGCTCACGGCCGCGACGCGTGGCACGGCATAGACCGGCGTCCCCTCAAGATCAGCTGGTACGCCGGAACGCAGCTCGGGCGCGACGCGATTGGCCACGATCGCGATCACCGAATGACCGGCCACCGCCTGCCGAGCGCCCCGGATCGCGGTGTCGAGATCGGCCGCGCTCCGGCCGTCGCCATCCACCACGGGCAGCAGCGGTGCACCGAGTTCCCGGGCGAGCCGGAGGTTCATGCCCAGCTCGTCAGGGAAGGTCGGCTCGCCTTCGCCCCCGTCCGGAGCACCGAAGTCGGTGCCGACGACGACCACCGCGTCGCAGCCCCGCTCCACCTCGTGGAACCGTTCGAGGATCAGCCCGACCATGGCATCGACCTGGCCCCGGGCCAGCATCAACGCCGCCTCGTCATAGCGGACGCCGGTCGCCGCTGACGACGACGGCATACCGTAATGATCTCGCAGCAGCGCCACGATCGGGTCGTCGTCGGTCCTCGTGAACGGCCGGAACACCCCGATCCGGCGTACGCGGCGAGACAGCAGCTCCGCCACGCCGAGAGCGATCGCCGACTTTCCGCCGCCCGCGTCCAGGCCGGTCACGTACACGCTGCGCGCCACGTGGATCACTCTACTTCCGCCGCGCCCGGCCTACTCGCGGACTGCGCGGCGGCTGTGAAGTTCGGCGCGGTCGGCCGCCGCCCGGCCCTCGGCCCAGCCCTGCCGGTTCGACACCGTGATCGACCGAGTCCGGAGCGTCGGGAACAACTCCTGGAATCTGCTCTCCACTTCCTCGGTACGCGCCTTCAGCACCGGCAGCAGCGTGCTCTCCCCCACGTCCCGGATCGTCTCACTGACCGCCGCTTCGGTCGCACCCCGCAGTCGCTCGCCGATGCGCTGGGCGTACGCCGTCAGGAAGGCCTGCCGGAACGACCGGGTGTTGTTACGCCCGAACCGGTCCTGCTTCGGCCCGGACTGCGTCATCGCAGTCACCGCCTGCACGAGCAGTGAGGTGAACAGCAGCTCGACCGAGTCCAGGTCGCCGGGGAACCCGGTGACAGTGGCGAACCCGTAATACTCCGTCCACACCGACCGGCAGGCGTTCGCCTCGGCCACCGCCTGAAGCAGCAGAGTCTTCGCCGCCTCATAAGGATTGTCGATCGGAATCCGCCGGACGGCGGGCTCGTCCTTGCCGCCCGTCCGCGCCATCAGCAACGCGAAGTCGATGCTGTGCCGGGCCATCAACTCCTGCGCCTTGGCCGTGTACGCCTCCGCCTCCTCCGGGAAGGTCGTCGACTCCGCCTTCGCCAGCAATGCGCGTACTCGGTCGAGCATCTTCTGGTCCACCGTGTGCTGGTGGATGTGCCGAGGACGCGCCTGACCCGGCAGCGGCCCCTGGAACGGCAGATTCGGCAGACGGCGCAGGTGCCAGATGGTTTGGATCACCTGCTGGGGATCGGTCCCCGCGGCTCCCGCCGCGGTGTCCCAATCGCGCGCCGCCGTGTCCGTGGAACTCGCCGCGCTGTCCCTGGCGCTCGTCGCGTTGTTCCTGGATTTCGCCGGCGCGATCTGGGCGAGCTGCGCCTGCCAGCGCTCGTCCACCGTGGCGGCGGCATAGGTCCGGGTCTGTGCGACCA
>JABFYB010000657.1 GCA_013361475.1 Hamadaea sp. | reverse complement strand
TACATCGGGTAGCCGGGGAAGGAGGCGAACGTGGGATAGATCGGGTGCAGGGCTTGGCCGCCCTTGCCGGCGATCGCCATGGTCACCGGGATGGCCCCACCCACCCAGCCGAGCTCCAGCCGGAACTGCCCGGTCGAGACCCGGTCGGTCGGCGTCACCCAGTACTGGTGGTTGCCGTACGAGCTGAACATCAGGCTGGCGGCGTAACGTCCGTCGGGTAGCGTACGGGTGTCCTGCAGCATCGCGTTGTAGGTGGCGGACGGACGCGGTGTCTGCACGGACAGCTGCCGGGCCTGCGCCACGTCGAAGGACACGTCCGTGGCCCCGGCGACGGTCACCTCCGGCTTTTCCAGCCAGACGTTCTGGTCCAGCGCGTCGTCGTAGAACGACACCCAACCGCTGATCGCGTAGGTGCCCGACGGGACGTTGGCCTGCAATCCGTACGTGGTGCACGGGTCGACGTCGGCACAGCCGAGCAGGTTCGCCGTGAAGCTCTGCCCGGCGGCCGGACCCGTGACGCCCAGCAGGGTCACGCCCATCACGCACATCGTCGTCCGCATCCCGTCGCAGGCGAAGACCTGGTGGTCCTTGTCCGCGGCCAGATGCACGGACACCGTCACGGGATAGGTCGCGGTGTACGCGGGGCTGGTCGCGTACCCGAGGATGTGATCCTTGAGCCAGAGGCGCGCGATGCCGGAGCCGAGCCGCCCGCCGGGCGCGAGCGCGGACCAGAAGGAAGCGGCTTGGCCCAGGTCGAGGGCGAGTTCGGCGGTGTGGTCGGCGTTGGTCTTCGCGATGGTCGCGCCCGGGAAGCGGGTGTTCGGGTCGGCGGTGCTCGCGTATTGGACGATCACGGGCAGGCGGGCGTCCTTGGCCGCGTAGCCGTGGGCGGCGAGCCAGGTGACGTCGAACAGCCCGGGGTCGACCGCCGCGCCGAGCCGGGCGACGTCGGCGGGCAGCGCGCTGATCCGCTGTACGCCGCCGGCCGACCCGGTCGCGGTGATCTTGATTGCGGGACCGCCGGGGCGCGGCTCGGCGGTAGCGGTGACCCGCGCACCGGCTGCGGTCGGCTTGCCTGCACCGCTCAGCCGCACGGAGTCGCCGGTGATGAGCGGCACGGTGACCGGTCGTGCGGTTTCCAGCTGTTGCGGCGCTCCGGATCGGGCGGCCGCGGCGGGCGTGCCGCTGATCGTCATGGCGGTGACGCTCGCCAGCATCGCCGAGGCGACCAGAGCGACGCCCACCCTCCTCATGGATTGTCTGCGGTGGTTCATCGGGCCGCTCCTTCCGTGAGCGTCCAGTCCTTGCGGGTGACCGTGTCCGGCGCGGCCGTGATCGAGCCCGACGCCGTCGTGTAACCCTGCGCGCCGGCGGTGTAGGTCCCCGTGCCGTTCGCGAAGAGCCAGTAGAAGCCGTGCGGCAGCCCCGGATCGTCGGACGCCGCGCTCAGCGCCCGGCTCGCCGGCCCGGCGATGGTCGCGTTGTCGATTCCTGACCCGTCCGGGTTCTGCACGACCCCGGCGATCAATCCGCCCGATGCGGCCACGCAGGTGTGCGTACCGAGGAAGACGTCGTCGACGCCCCACCACCAGCCGTCTCGGGCCTCGTAGTGGAACCGGACCTTGACCTGCGTACGCCCCGCGGCCTGGGGCAGGGCAACGGTTTGCGCCCCGAGCACGTTGGTGTCGGCCGCGCGCCAGACGGTCGTCCATCGGCGGCCGTTGTCCACGCTGAGGTCGACGGTCGCATGCTGGCGGACGGCCTTGGCGTAGTACGCGCTGTCGAACCGCAGTTCCGGCGCGGACTGCCCGGCCAGGTTCACGGCCGGTGACGTCAGGTACGCGTCCCCGCTGCCCGACGCGAGCGCGAAGGTGTCGTCGCCGCCGGGCGGAGGCGACCGGTCGGCCGGGTTGTCGAACACCCAGCCCTGCGCCTTCCACCCGGAACGGTTCGCGAATCCGGTCTCGTAGCCGTTCCACCGGTAGCCCGGCGCGGTGCACGCCGTCAGGTCGGCCGAGATGCGTACGTCGTGCCGCAGGTCGGCCCCGCCCAGGTGCACCGGAGCCGCGTCGGCGGTGTAGCCGGGATAGACAGCTGCCACGTGGACGGTGTAGTCCCGGTCGTTGACCAGCCGGACCGCGTACGCGCCGGTGAACGGGTCGGTGTAGACGGCGCCACCGGGGTAGCCGTCGATCGTGATCCGGGCGTAGACGGGCCAGCCGTGGCCGCTGCCGTCCACGACGGTTCCCGCCAGCATGCTGCTGTCGACCGTACGCAGTTGCGCGTCCGCGGTCACCGTCTGTCCTTCCGCGACGCTCACCTTCTGGCCGGAAACCGTGCCGTAGCCGTACTTGTCGAAGGTCAGCGTGTAGGAGCCGACGAGCGCGCCGTCGATCGCGTACGTGCCGTCGCCTGCGGTCATGGTCGCGTACGCGCCGGGGTCGGCTTTCACTTTGACTCCCGGAAGCGGCTTGCCGTCCCCGTCCGTCACGCGGCCCGCGATGCGCCCGTGCGGGCCGCCGGACAGCGCGCCGACGCCGTTCGGGCTGCCCAGGCCGGTCGGCCCGTCCCAGCCCGGCCCGGCCTGGCACAACTGCGTACCGCAGTCGGCCACCGCGCCGTCGGTCACGTCGAACAGGTGCGCCGCCTGCTGCGGGTCGTGGTAGGGGAACGTCACCGGGTGGCTGTCCGCGGCCGGGCGGCCGGCCAGCGCGTACATGGCCGCCGTCAGCGGCGCGGACAGACTCGTCCCGCCGATCTGCAGCCAGCCGCCGTTCGTCGTGTCATAGACCGCCAAACCCGTCGCCGGGTCCGCGACGGCCGAGATGTCGGCGATCGCACGCTGGTCGCACCCGGTGTTCACACCGTTCTGGTACGCGGGCTTCGGCTCGTAGATCGAGCAGCCCGACCCGGCTCCGGGGCCGCCGGCGGGGCTGCCCCAGGCGGCCTCGTGCCAGCCGCGTGCGGAGTCGTCACGGGTCAGGCTGGTTCCGCCGACCGCGACGACGGCCGGGCTGGACGCCGGGTAGTTCACGACGTAGCCGGTGTCCCCGGTGGACGCGGTGATGACTGTCCCCGGGTGCGTGTAGTGCTCGTCGATCTCCAGCTGCTGCCCGAACTCCCCCGGCACGCCGTAGGAGTTCGACACGAAACCGGCGCCGAGGCGTACCGCGGTGTCCACGGCGGCCGCGAGGTCGTCGACCGAGGCGGTGTCGCCCTCGACGAGCAGGATGTGGCAGTTCGGGCAGGCGGCTGAGACGGCGTCGAGGTCGAGCGCGGTCTCCAGCCCCCAGCCCGGGTCGTCCGGCGGGTACGCCGTCCCGCCCCGCTGGTCGACCTTGCGGAAACAGCCGTTGGCGGTGGTGCACTCGGGCAGCCCGTAGTGCGCCCGGAACACGGCGAGGTCTTCCTCGGCGTGCGAGTTGCCGAAGGCGTCGACGATCGCCACGGTCTGCCCCTGCCCGGCGTCGGGCAGCTTGTACGCGTCGCGGATGTCCGCCGGTCCCAGCGCGGTCGCGGGCGGACCGTCGGCTGCGGCGGCCCGCAGGCTGTGGTCGGCGCCGGTGAGCACCATGGCGTAGCACTGCGCGGTCTGCGGGGCGGTGCGCCGGTTGCAACCGGCCGGGGTGTAGCGGTCGCGCACGCTCGGATCAGCGGACAGGCCCGCGATTCCGTGGTTCCCACCGGGTGCCGCGGTGGCGATGGCGGAGGCGGCCGCCGAGGTCAGAGCGAGGGTCAGGGTCGCCGCGGCGACGATCCATCGCCGCGCGGAGAGGGGTGGTGACATGGGGGTACGCCTTTCGTCAGCCATTACAGGGGCTCGTACTCGTCGTCGTGCTCGCCCTCGTCCGCGAGATCCATATCGGACGCCGGTGGATCCGATGCGGGTGTTTGCGGGGCGGGTGCGTCGGCGAGTGGCGGCGGTGAACCGTCCGCTGGTTCGTCGTCGGTGCTCACGCACTGAGTCTTGGGCCACGGTGCGCAGGTGACGAGACGGCAGATGCCGGGTTTAATTCCGCCGCCGCCCCGAAAAATTGGGCGCGGCAACCCTTCTTACGCAGGCCCGAGAAGATCCTGTTCCACGGCCGCGACCGCCAGCGCCGTACGCGACGACACCCGCAGTTTCCGCATCGCCGACTCGATGTGCCCGCCGACCGTCTTCACCGACAGCGTGAGCGCCTCGGCGATCTGCGGGTTCGTCTGCCCGGCCGCCACCAGACGGACGACCTCCACTTCGCGTGGTGACAACCGATCCCCGTACCCAGGCCGCCCCCGGCGACGCGGTTCGGCAGACGTCTTCCCCGCGACTGTCTTCCCTGCGGCCGTCTTCCCCACGACGGTCGACGCGGTGTTCCGCAGCCGCGCCACGTCGGCCGAAGCGCCCAACGCGCGCAAGCCTTCTGCGGCCTCTGCCAGCAGCGCCAGCCCGGCCGACTGCACCCCGGACGGGCGCCCACGATCGAGGAGGCAAGTCGCGTGTCGCTCCCGGGCCAGCAAGGCGTCATAGGGCCGCGCCGCGGTCGCATACGCGTCGGCTGCGGCGGCGAACGCATCGGGGTCGGGTCGCAGGATCGCCTCGCCGAGGCGGAATGCCGCCGCCGCGGCCGGGGCGTCGTCGGGTATCCCGGCCGCGTACAGCCCCAGCAGCCGCTCGGCCTCCGCCGACCGGCCCGCGGCGACGAGGACGTCCAGGCGTACCGGGAGCAGCTCGGCGGCCCACAGCCACAGCCCGGTCTCCTCGATCATCTCGGCGGCCTCGCCGGAGATCCGCACCGCCTCGTCGACTTCCCCGGAACGCAGCAGCAGCCGGGCGGTGGCGGCCATCGGCTCGACGAGGTGATCGACCGCTCCCGCCTGTTCGGCCAGCTCGATGGCGACCGCGAACTGCGCCCGCGCGGTCTCCGCGTCGCCGGTCGCCGCGGTTAGCTGTCCGATCACAACAGTCGCTTCGCTGCGCGTGAGCGGCTGCAACGCCGGATCACCGGCCAACGCGACCACCCGGGGCAGCAAGCCCGCCCAGTCCTCGCCGGTGAACCAGTCCACGTGCGCCCGGGTGGTGACGATCATGTCGTGCAGCAGGAGATGTTCGTGCTGCTCCGCCAGGATGCGCGCGCGGTCGAGACGGGCTCGGGCGTCGGCGTACCTGCCCCAGGTGAGGGCGGCGTGCCCGAGGTTGAGCTGCCCGGCGGTCACCAGCGACGCGAGATCGGGCGTCGCCGGCGCGTCCGGAATCTCGGCCGCCGCCGCCCAGCCCGCCGGGTCGCCCAAGGTCAGCCGCGCGGTCACGCTCGCGACCACCAGCCGCAGCCGGTCCGGCGGCGCCAACGCGTGGGTCAGCGGCGCCGCGCGTTCCAGCCACCGGCGGTGCATGCTCGCCGGCACGCCGCGTCCGCGCGGCCGGGCCAGCAGCATCATCGCCCGCGCCGCCTCGGCCGGCCGGTCAACCAGGCCCGGAATCGCCGCCTCCAGCGCCGCCCGGCCCGCGTCGTACTCCTGCAGATAGAAGAGCACCTCGCCGGAC
>JABFYB010000011.1 GCA_013361475.1 Hamadaea sp. | reverse complement strand
GGCGGACCAGGCGCCGCCGTTCGCGGCGAGGAAGTCGGCCTGCACGGTCCCGGTGGACAGGTTGGGCCGGGCGAGGTGGTACGCGCCCCGGATCACCCCGGCGTAGTAGGCGGCCGGGTAGTTCGTGTTGAAGGCCGAGTCTTTGACGCTGGTGCCTTCGGTCGCTTTGATGTACGCCCACTGGACCCCGGAGTTGTGCGCGTTGGTCCAGTCGATGGTGCCGTTCCAGCTGTTCACATCGATCCCTGGAGTGCCGGTGACGGCAGCGGCCGGGGCGGTCAGCGGTGCGTCGACCTCGGCGGCGTCGACGGCGGGCCCGGCGACCAGGGCGCACAGGAGGGCGGCGGCGACGGCCACCGGGATGCTGCGTTTCATGCTCTCCTCCCTCAGGCGCTCAGCAGCGCGGCGGTGCGGTCACGGAGTTCGGGCAGCCGCGCGTACAACACGTCGCCGGGGCATTGCGTGGTCGTGACGTAGTCGCGGTGGCCGACGATCGCCGCGTACGGGTCGAGGCCGTAGGCGGAGCACAGCCACGCGCAGGTCTGGACCAGCGAGCTGAACAGCATCGTCGTGGTGTTCTGAGTGACGTAGGTGCCCTCGTTCTCGATGCCGATGGTGTGGCTGTTCTGGTTCGCGGTCTGGGCGCCCACGGCGAGCCGGCCGTTGGCGATCGCGGTGAGGCTCTTGTCGCGTCCCTCCAGGACGTAGCCGCCGCGGCTGATGGTCAGCTGCTGACCGGCGTCGGCCCAGCCGTTGGTGTCCATGTGCAGATCCTGGATCCAGTGGGACAGCCGCCCGGCCTGCAGCAGCGAGTAGTCGGTCGTGTTCCCGCTGGCGGTGTGGTGTACGACGATGTGGTCGGGCGGGGTGGCGAGCACGGTGATCGGCGAGGAGGGCGGCCGGGCGCTCCACTCGGCGCGGGTGTAGACCCGCGGCGGGGTGACCGCGGCGTACGAGCGGCGCGCGGGCACCAGCCCGGCCGAGCCGCCGAGGAGCAGCCCGCCGCCGGCCAGCACGAGGGCTCGCCGGCTCAGCCGCACGTGGTTCATCGTTCCTCCCGTTGTCTCGGTGGTGACCGTCTTGTCTTGGTGACGACTGTCGCTCCGGCTGTGCGACGCCGCGGCCCGGAAACGAGACCGGGCCGCGGCATCGGTGCGGGTCAGGCGGTGTTGTTGGCCAGAGCGATCAGTCGCGTGCGGTCGCCGTTCCAGTAGTCGCGGTCGACTGCGCCGCTGATGCCGGAGACGCTGCCGCTGCTGGTGTACTGCCAGAAGCTCCACACCGGAGCGCCGGCGGGCAGGGTGCCGGCCGACGACGCCCATCGGGCGACCCAGAGCGGGTGGTTGGCCCACGGTGCCGTCCAGCTGCCGGTGCAGGTGTTCCACCAGCTCGTCGTGGTGTAGATGACGGCGTACCGGGTGGTCCGGGACTTGTAGGTGTTGAGGAAGTCCTGGATCCAGCTGCGCATCCCGGAGGTGCTCAGGCCGTAGCAGTAGCCGCCGCTGTAGGGGTTGGCCTCCAGGTCCAAGGCGGCCGGCAGGGTGCGGCTGTCGGCTGACCACGCGCCGCCGTTGCTGGCCAGGTAGTTGGCCTGCGTCGCGCCGGAGGAGATGTTCGGCCGGGCGAAGTGGTACGCCCCGCGGATGACGCCCGCGTAGTAGGCGTTGGTGTAGTTGGCGTTGAAGGCGGAGTCCTTGTAGCTGGTGCCCTCGGTCGCCTTGATGTACGCGAACTGGATGCCGGCGTTGCGGACGCTCGTCCAGTTGATCGTTCCCTGGTAGTGGGAGACGTCGACGCCGGCGACGGTGGCCGCGGCGGCGGGGTTGGCGCTGAGGATCAGCGTGGTGGCGGTCGTCGCGATCGCGGTGAGGGCCGCGACGGCCAGTCGGCGGATGTTGATCGGATGGGACATGTAGACCTCCCCAGGTCACCCGATAGACACACACCAATGTTGGCGATTGTCGCCTCCATTTGCAAGACGGCCAAAGAAAATTTTCATTGAAGATTCGGAGTGCATCGATTAAGTCTGGTGACTGGGCAGCTCGGATGTCGAGGATGGAATGACGTCGGCTCGCGACGGCGCGTCGTCAGCGGCCGTCAGCGCCTTGCTGGGTAGTCAAGATGATCTATTGACTGGAGCAAGATCTTCCGATAGTTTTCCGGTAATGCCCAGACCGCGTGTGAAGCCGGGCCGTTGCACACGCGGTCGATCCAGCCATCGCTGATGGAGGAGACATGGTGTTCATGGCCCGGCGAAACTTTCGTGACCGGTGGGCGATAGCTCATCCGGTCGAAACGATCCCGTGGTGGCGTCTGGGCCTTCTCGCCCAGCAGAGTTCCGCCTGCTGATCAATCTCTCGCTGTGCCGAGTTCCGGGCGCTCGGCTCAGTCTCGTTCGTCCAGATAGGAGGACAATTCCGCATGCCCGCGAAACCCAGGCGGCTGCTCGCGCTCAGCGTGGCCGCCTTACTGATTCCGCTGATCACCGGTGGGGCGCCCGCTCAGGCCGCCCCGGTCACCTTCAGCAGCACTCTCGTCAACCAGAACAGCCGTACGTGCGCCGATCTGCCCAACGGCTCGGCGACCAACGGCACTCAGCTGATCCTCTGGACCTGCTGGGGCGGCAGCAACCAGAACTTCACGTTCACGCCGGTCGCAGGAACCACCGACCAGTACGCCATCCACACCGTCACCAACGGCAGTTGCGTCGACGTCAACGGCGCCTCCACCGCGGACAACGCGGCCGTCATCCAATGGACCTGCCATACGGCCACCAACCAGCGATTCCGGCTTCAGGCCGTCGCGGGCGGATTCAACGTCGTGGCCGTGCACTCCGGTAAATGCATCGTGCCCAGCGGTGACGCGACAGCGAACAACACCGGCCTGGTACAGCTGCCCTGCACCTCCGCCACCAGCCGGACCTGGCAGATCCCGGGATACGACCCAGGGAGCAGCGGTTCGATGTACAGCAATCCGGTGGTCTGGCAGGACTTCGCCGACGGCGACATCATCCGTGTCGGCGACACCTACTACTACACCGCATCCACCATGCACTACTCGCCGGGCGCACCCATTCTGCGCTCCTACGACCTCGTGCACTGGGAGTACGCCGGGCATGCGGTGCCGTCGCTGGACTTCGGTTCCACCGCCTACAACCTCGTCGGCGGCCGGGCATACGTCAAAGGCATCTGGGCGTCGGCGTTCAACTATCGCCGAAGCAACAGCACCTACTACTGGATCGGCTGCGTCGAGTTCAACCGTTCCTACGTCTACACCGCCTCGGCTGTGGACGGCACGTGGACCAAGCGTTCCCAGATCAACAACTGCTACTACGACGCCGGACTGCTCGTCGACGACAACGACACCATGTATGTGGCGTACGGCAGCAGCACGATCAACGTGGCGCAGTTGTCGGCCGACGGCCTCAGCCAGGTGCGTGCCCAGGCGGTCTACACCTCGCCATCCAGCATCGGCTACATCGAGGGATCGCGCTTCTACAAGCGCAACGGCTCCTACTACATCTTCGTGACCAAGCCGGCCAACGGTCAGTACATCCTCAAGTCCAGCAGCCCCTGGGGGCCCTACGAGATTCGCCAAGTCCTGCTGAACATGCCCGGCCCGGTCTCCGGCGGAGGCGTGCCTCACCAAGGCGGGCTGGTTCAGACGCAGAACGGCGACTGGTACTACATGGCGTTCGTCGACGCGTACCCCGGCGGGCGGATTCCGGTGATGGCGCCGATCACGTGGACCTCCGACGGATGGCCGGTCATCACGACCGTGAACGGTGCCTGGGGCAGTTCCTACCCGTCGCCGAACCTGCCCGCGCCGCCGCGTGCGGTCACGCCCATGATCGGCAGCGACACGTTCGCAGCGGCCACCCTGGGACCGCAGTACGAGTGGAACCACAACCCCGACAACACGAAATGGTCCACCGGCAGCGGTCTTCACCTGTCGACCGCCACCGTCACCAACGACTTGTACGCGGCCCGCAACACGCTGACGCATCGCATTCAAGGGCCGACGTCGACCGCCACGGTCGTGCTCAATTACGGGAGTATGCGTGACGGCGATCGAGCCGGGCTGGCCATGCTCCGGGACTCCTCAGCCTGGATCGGCGTCCGGCGAGACAACGGCGCCACGAGGGTCGTCATGACCAGCGGGCTGAGCATGGACGGCAATTGGAACACCACAAGCACTGGGACCGAAGTGGCGGGAGCCGCTGTCTCCGGTGGCCGGATCTGGCTTCGCGTCAGCGCTGACGTCAATCCCGGATCCGGTCGGCAGGCTCGTTTCGCGTACAGCACCGACGGCGTCACCTTCCAGCCGCTCGGCACGGGCTTCACGTTGAACAACGCCTGGCAGTTCTTCATGGGCTACCGCTACGGCGTCTTCAACTACGCCACCCAGGCGCTCGGCGGCGCCGTCACGGTCGAGCGTCTCGACATCACCACTCCCTGACAGGAGATCTCCATGACAGGCCTCTTGGGGCGGCTTCGGCCTGCCCGCACATCGATCCGGCTGCTCGTCGCGGCTGCGGCGACGCTGGCGACGGTGGTCGCCGGTATGGCCGCCAGCTCCCTTCTCGGCTCCGCCTCGGCGGCGGAGACACCAGCTCTCGCGGCGGCGACCGCCGGTTGTGGGCGTAACCCGACCCTCGTCAACGGAACCAACACCATCTCCAGCGGCGGCGTCAACCGCAGCTTCATCCTGCGCATCCCGGCCGGCTACAACAACGCCAACCCGTATCGGCTGATCTTCGCCTACCACTGGCGTGGCGGCACCATGAACGACGTCGCCTCCGGTGGATCCAGCGGCTCCGCGTGGGCGTACTACGGCATGCAGGAGCAGTCGAACAACTCGGCGATCCTCGTGGCCCCACAGGGCTTCAACAACGGCTGGGCCAACAACAACGGCGAGGATCTCGCCTTTACCGACGCCATGATCAGCCGCATCGAGGCTGACCTGTGCGTGGACACGACTCAGCTGTACGCCATGGGATTCAGCTACGGCGGCGGCATGAGTTACGCGATCGCCTGCGCGCGGGCGAACGTCTTCCGTGCCGTCGTCGTCTACTCCGGTGCCCAGCTGAGCGGCTGCAACGGCGGTACGCAGCCGATCGCGTACTTCGGCATCCACGGCATCTCCGACACCGTGCTCAACATCTCGCTCGGCCGAGGTCTCCGCGACACGTTCCTGCGGAACAACGGATGTGCTGCACAGAACGCACCTGAGCCGACGGCCGGCAGTGGACGGCACATCACCACGACCTACTCCTGCCGGGCCGGCTACCCGGTGCAGTGGGCAGCCTTCGACGGTGGTCACGGTCCTGGTCCGGTGGACGGCTGCTCCGGTTGCGAGGACGGCGTCCGGACGTGGACTAAGGGCGAGGCCTGGCGGTTCATCTCACAGTTCGGCAGCACGTCGAGCCCGTCGCCGTCGGTGTCGCCTTCGGTGTCGCCGTCGGGTAGTCGGCAGAACGTGATGGTCGTGGGTGGGGCTTCGGGCCGGTGTGTCGATGTGCCGGGTTC
>JABFYB010000590.1 GCA_013361475.1 Hamadaea sp. | reverse complement strand
GGCGGTAGTTCGTAACCGGCCTCGATGCCCTTCATGCCCGCACCCAGGAGGACGGCGTACGCCAGATAGGGGTTGCACGCGCTGTCGAGCGAACGCACCTCGACCCGGGCCGAGTTGGGCTTGCCGTACGCCGGAACCCGCACGAGCGCCGACCGGTTGCGGTGCCCCCAGCACACGTACGCCGGAGCCTCGGTGATGCGGTCGGGCAGCTGCTGCGGGAAGAGCCGCTTGTAGGAGTTGACCCACTGGTTGGTGACCGCCGTGAACTCCCGCGCATGGGTGAGGATGCCGGCGATGAACGCCCGGGCCACATCCGAGAGCTTGTAGGGATCGGCCGGATCGTGGAATGCGTTGCGTTCGCCCTCGAACAGCGACAGGTGGGTATGCATACCGCTGCCGGGCTGGTCGGTGAACGGCTTCGGCATGAAGGTCGCCTGCACCCCGTGCGACAACGCCACCTCCCGCATCACGTGCCGGAAGGTCATGATGTTGTCCGCCGTCGTCAGCGCGTCGGCGTAGCGGAGGTCGATCTCCTGCTGACCGGGCGCGACCTCGTGGTGGCTGAACTCGACCGAGATGCCGATCCGTTCCAGGGCCAGCACCGCCTGCCGCCGGAAGTCCCGGGCGATCGCATGCGTGGTGTGGTCGAAGTAGCCGCCGGAGTCGACCGGCGTGGGCACGCCGCCGTCGACGGGGCTGTTCTCCAGCAGGAAGAACTCGATCTCGGGGTGGGTGTAGAAGGTGAAGCCCTTCTCCGCCGCCCTCGACAGCGACCGGCGCAGCACGTGCCGCGGGTCGGCCCAGCTGGCGTTGCCGTCCGGCAGCAGGATGTCGCAGAACATCCGGGCGCTCTCCCCGGACGAGCCGCCCTCGAACGGGAAGACCTGGAACGTGGTGGGGTCGGGCATGGCCACCATGTCGGACTCGTAGACCCGGGCGAAGCCCTCGATCGCCGAGCCGTCGAAGCCGATGCCCTCGTCGAAGGCGGCTTCCAGCTCGGCCGGCGCGACGCTGACCGATTTCAGGGTGCCGAGCACGTCGGTGAACCACAACCGGACAAATCGGATGTCGCGCTCTTCCAACGTACGGAGCACGAACTCCTGCTGACGGTCCACGGCGTACGACCCCTCTTGGCACGGCTGTCTCTGCTTGCGCTGGCGCGAGGAGGCCGCTCGCGGCTCCGCAGCGCGCGCCAGACTGTCGGTCAGTCAACACCGATCACGTTACGCGGGTGTTACCGGGGCTGCTCACGTCACGCCCGGAAAGCCCAGGCGTTGATCAGCACGTGGCAAAGCTGTACCTCTCACCCGCCCGCCGGAACGCCGTGCTCACCGGCATCGTGACGGGTGGCGCCGCCGTCGTCGCGCTGAGCGTCCTGGCCGTCATCGGCCTGCGGCCCAGCGACCCGGTCACGGCACCGACCGGACCGGCGTCGGCCGCGCCCAGCTTGCAGACGGCCTTGCTGGAGGCCGGCGACCTGCCCGCCGCCTTCGAGGTTCGGCCGACGCCCACGAAGGTACGCCCGGCGAAGCGTACGGAGCGGTGCCAGAGTCTCGTCGCCGATCCGGCTTCGCTGCTGCGTTCCCTGCTGCCGTCGCCGGGCACGTCTCCGGCGCCGGTGACTGCCCGGCACGTCGGCGCCCACGACGATGTGCTGGATCAGGCGGTGCAGGTCTTCGGGCGCGGCCAGGCGACCGAGGTGGTGGACGCCATCCGCCAGACCGCCAAGTCCTGCGGCACCTTCACGGCCCGCCTCGACGACGGCACCAAAGCCCGGGTGCGGCTCACTTCGACCAGTGTGGAGAGTCTGCTCATCGGGGACGCGTACACCGTGAGCATGACGCTGACGACGAAGGCCGGGCAGCAGACCGGCTACCTCGCGATCAGCCGGGTCGGCGACACGGTCTCGGTGTTGCGGCGTACCGGGCCGGCCGGTGGACCGGCGTTGGACCGCCAGGTCCAGGACCTGGTCGGCCGGGCGCTCGACAAGCTCACGGTGCTGGGCGATCCGTTGCTGGGCACCGCACCGGCGCATCGCTGACCTACTATGCCGGGGGTGCCCCTCACCCCCTCCTGGACCCGCAAGCTCGCCGCCATCCTGGTCGGTTCGCTCGTCGTCCCGATCGCGGTCGAGTTCCTGCTCGCGCTGATCAAGGGCGAGTCCTACAACCTCAGCCGGGCCGCGACCGTGGTCGGCGTCGTCGGCCTGATCTCGCTCGTGCTCTACCTGAGCCGGCCGTCGATGGTCACCTTCCGCCTCAGCATGGCGGTCTTCCTGCTGGCCGCGGGGATCATGCTCGCGCTCTACGGCTTCCTCATCGCCTCGGTCGACGGCATGTTCAACGGCCGCGTCGCCCACGCCGCGGTGGGCGCGGTCTCGGTCTGCTTCGGCCTGATCGTCGGTTCCATCGGCGTGTACGCCTTCGGCGACGCGTGGCGGCACCAGCCGATCACCGTCCCCGAGCAGGCGACCCCGGCCCGGTCGGTCAACGTCAAGCGGTTCGCGACCTATCGCCCGGAAGCACACCAGAATCTGGCCGAGCTGTGCCGCAGCCGATTGTCCGCCGGGGATCTGCACTACGTCGCGTACTACGCCGGGCACGACTGCGTCTTCCGGGTCGACATGCTCGACGACCCCGCGCTGGGGTCCTTCCACGGGCTCGTCGAGCCGCAGGCCCGGCGGGAGGCGTACGACCGGCAGGGTCCGGCCGTCGAGGCGGCGCTGGAGAGCTTCAACCGCACGTTCAGCGGCCTCGACGTGGGTGTCCTGATCCGGCTCGTGCTCGACGTGGAACGCGGGGCGGTCTACTACTTCACGGTCGACCGCGACACCGGCCGCTACCTCGTGGCGGTCACCCTCGATCAGGAACAGGTCCATCGGACGGACGCAAAGGTCGCCAAGCTCGTCGACGACCTCCGCCACGCGCTGGGCTTCCCCCGGATGACCGAGCTGGAACGCCGCCGGTGAAGCGGGCCGCGCTCCTGCTGGCCACGGCGGCGGCCGGGTTCGGGGCGGCCTGGCTCAGCGGGACGCACCCGGCCGAGATCATCGCGTACGCCGCCTATCCGTACGTGACGGCGACGTTGCTCGCCATCGGGCTCTACGGCAGCGCGTACGGGATCGACCTGACTGAAGCACGGCGGGATCGGCGGCTCATCCTGCTCGCCGTGACGGTGGGCGTACTGGTGAAGGCGACGCTGATCGGGGTCGTCCTCGCCCTCGCCTGGCGCGACCCGCTCTTCCTGCTGCTCGGCATCGTCGTGGCGCAGATCGACCCGTTGTCGGTGGCGGCCGCCCTCGGCGACGGGCGGATGTCCGGCCGCGCCCGGTCGCTGCTCGCCGCGTGGGCGTCGTTCGACGATCCGCTGACCGTCGTGCTGGCCGTCTCGGCCGCGAGCGTGGTCGGCGGCCTCCGCGGGCACCCCGGCGACGGCGTCCTCGCCGGGCTCTCGGCGTACGCCGTGGAACTCGGGGCGAACCTCGCCCTCGCCGTCGGCGCCTTCCTCGCGTACCACTATGGGCCGAAGCGGACCTGGTGGCGCGTGGGCCTGCTCGTGCTCGCGGCGGTCGTGGCGGTCTGGCAGTTGTGGCTCCTGGCGATCGCGTTGGTGGGGTTGTTCCTGCGGCCGCGACGGCTGGCCGCGGCCCTGCCCACGATGGTGAACATCGCGCTCGGCGGCGCGGTGCTGCTGCTCGGCGCGTTGCTGATCGGCGGGGTGGATCCGCTGCGTGGGCTGACCCTGGGACTCGCCGCGTTCGCCGCGCAGTGGGTGGTGGGCGGCTGGCTGACCCGCGGTCTGCCCACGCTCGACCGGGCACAGCTGCGGCTGGCCCAGCAGAACGGCATCACCGCGATCGTGCTGGCCCTGAAGCTGGAACCGACGTTTCGGGGAGTCGTCGCGGTGGTCGCCCCGGCCATCGTGGTGACGAACGTGACGCATCTCATCGCCAACCAACGGCGGGTGGGAAAGGCACAATGAGGGCATGCCGACACTGCGCATCGCTCTGGCCCAGGTCAACTCCACCGTCGGCGACCTGACCGGCAACGTCACCACCGTGCGCGCCTTCGCGGCGCGTGCTCAGGAGGCCGGTGCCCACCTGGTCGCGTTCCCCGAGATGATGCTGACCGGCTACCCGATCGAGGACCTGACCTTCCGCGAGTCGTTCGTGCAAGCCTCCAAGGCCGCGCTGGCCAAGCTGGCCGAGGAGCTGGCCGCCGACGGGCTCGGCGAGCTGGCCGTCGTGGTCGGCTACCTGGACGCCGACGGACCGGCCCGGCTGGGCGCCGACTCGACCGTCCGGCACGGTCCGCGCGACTCGCTGGCCCTGCTGCACCGGGGCTCCGTCGTGACCACCTACGACAAGCACCACCTGCCCAACTACGGCGTCTTCGACGAGGACCGCTACTTCGTCCCCGGCGACACCCTCACCATCGTGCGGGCGGCGTGGGCCGACGGCACGGCGGCCGACATCGCGCTGAGCGTCTGCGAGGACATCTGGCAGCCGGGCGGCCCGTTCACGGCGGCCGGAGCAGCCAAGGCGGCTCTCGTCGTCAACATCAACGCGTCGCCCTACGAGCGCAACAAAGACGACGTACGCCTCCCGCTCGTCGCTCGGCGGGCCGTCGAGGCGGGCGCTGCGGTGGCGTACGTGAACATGATCGGCGGCCAGGATGAGCTGACCTTCGACGGCGACTCGATCATCGTCGGGCCGGACGGACGGCTGCTCACCCGCTCCGGTCAGTTCACCGAGGAACTTCTCGTGCACGACCTCGACCTACCGGCCGCCGACTCCGGCTGGACGCCGCCGGGCGCGGCTGCGGGGCTGACCCTGCGTCTCCAGCCGCTGGCGACCTCGTGGGCGGCTCCTACCGGCGAGCCGGCCGTGGGCGGGGTCGCCGAGCGGCTGCCGGACGAGGCCGAAGTCTGGGGCGCGCTCGTCCTCGGGTTGCGCGACTACGTCGAGAAGAACCGCTTCAAGTCGGTCGTCCTGGGCCTGTCCGGCGGCATCGACTCCGGCGTCGTCGCCGCGATCGCCGTCGACGCGCTCGGGCCGAAACGGGTCGTCGGTGTCAGCCTGCCCAGTGCGTACTCGTCGGAGCATTCGAAGGGCGACGCGGCCGATCTCGCCGAGCGCACCGGTCTGGACTACCGGGTGCAACCGATCGCGCCCATGGTGGACGCCTTCCTCAGCACCATGACGCTGACCGGATTGGCGGAGGAGAACCTGCAGGCCCGCGTACGCGGTGTGGTCCTGATGGCGCTGTCCAATCAGGAGGGTCACCTGGTGCTGACCACCGGCAACAAGAGCGAGCTGGCGGTCGGCTACTCCACGCTCTACGGCGACTCCGTCGGCGGGTTCAACCCGCTCAAGGACGTCCCGAAGACGCTGGTCTGGAAGCTCGCCCGGTGGCGCAACACGGTCTCGCTGGGCGGCATCGCCGCTCCGATCCCGGAGAACTCGATCAGCAAGCCGCCGAGCGCCGAACTGCGCCCGGGCCAGCTGGACTCCGACAGCCTGCCGGACTACGAACTGCTGGACGCGATC
>JABFYB010000266.1 GCA_013361475.1 Hamadaea sp. | reverse complement strand
CCGGTCAGTGCCGCGACCCGCGACGACAGCTGCGCGGTTCGCGCCGCCTGTTCGCTCACCCCCGCGGACCAGTTCTCGAGCCACTCTTCGGCTGCGTCGATGTTCTGGAACATCGCCCCAACCCCTCCCCTCGGTCGAACCAACGTCGAAACCCTAGGCAGGCCCGATGAAGATCCGCAAACCCCTTCGGCCGCCCTGTGGATAACCGGCCGAGCAGGGTCGAGGGGGTTACTCGCCCTCGACGCGGAGGACGCTGGCGATCGACCGGACGATGTCCAGCCCGCGCAGTTCCTCGACCGTCGCGGCCAGCGCCGCGTCGGGAGCCGAGTGGGTGACGATCACGAGAACGGCGTCGTTGCCCCGGCCGCTCTGGTTGACCGTGGCGATGGAGACGTCGTGCTTGGCGAACACTCCGGCGACGGCGGCGAGCACGCCCGCGCGGTCGGCCACGTCGAGCGAGACGTGGTAGCGGGTGCGTACCTCGCCCATCGAGCGCACCGGCAGGTCGGCGTAGGCCGATTCGCTGGCCGCCCGAGTCTTCGCGAGGCGGTTGCGCGCCACGGCGACGAGGTCGCCGAGGACCGCGCTGGCGGTCGGCGCACCCCCGGCGCCGCGGCCGTAGAACATGAGCTGACCGGCCGCCTCCGCCTCGACGAAGACCGCGTTGAACGCGTCGCCGACGCCGGCCAGCGGATGCGTCCTGGGGATCATCGCCGGATGCACCCGTACGCTGACCCCGCCGTCGTCCGTGCGGGTGGCGATGCACAGCAGCTTGATCGTGCAGCCCATCGCCTTGGCGCTCGCCACGTCGGCCGCGCTGACCTCGGTGATGCCCTCCCGGTAGACGTCGGCGGCGCCGACCCGGGTGTGGAAGGCCAGCGAGGCGAGGATGGCCGCCTTGGCGGCCGCGTCGAAGCCCTCCACGTCGGCGGTCGGGTCCGCTTCGGCGTACCCGAGGGTGGTGGCCTCCTCCAGCGCCTCGCCGAAGCCGGCCCCGGTGGCGTCCATGCTGGACAGGATGAAGTTGGTCGTGCCGTTGACGATGCCCGTGACCCGGGTGATGCGGTCGCCGTGCAGCGACTCGCGGAGCGGGCGCAGCAGCGGGATGGCCCCGGCCACCGCGGCCTCGTAGTAGAGGTCGGCGCCGCCCCGCGCGGCGGCGTCGTGCAGCGTGCCGCCGTCCTCCGCGAGCAGCGCCTTGTTGGCGGTGACCACGCTCTTGCCGGCGTTCAACGCCTCGACGAGCCAGGTCCGGGCCGGCTCGATGCCGCCGACCACCTCGACGACGACGTCGACGTCGTCTCGCTTGACCAGGCCCAAGGCGTCCGTCGTGAAGATCGAGGGGTCGACGGGGAGACCGCCGCGATCCCGGCCGAGGCGGCGGACCGCCACCCCGACGAGTTCGATCGGCGCGCCGATCCGCGCGGTCAGGTCGTCGGTCTGCTCATGGAGCAGCCGCACCACTTCCGCACCGACGTTGCCGCACCCCAGGAGGGCTACCTTGACAGGCTCCTTCACGACAGACCCCTCGAATTTATGTCAGCCGACGTCCAGCGCGAGCAGGTCGTCCTCGGTCTCCCGGCGCACGATCACCCGCGACTGTCCGTCCCGGACGGCCACCACCGGCGGTCGCGGCACGTGGTTGTAGTTGCTCGCCATGCTCCGGCAATAGGCGCCGGTGCCCGGCACGGCGAGAAGATCTCCGGGCCGGATGTCAGCGGGCAGGAATTCATCCTTCACTACCACGTCCCCGGACTCACAATGTTTTCCCACCACGCGGGCAAGCATCGGGCCGGCGTGTGACGTACGCGACGCCAGGGTCGCCGAGTAGGAGGCGTCGTAGAGGGCGGTCCGGATGTTGTCGCTCATCCCGCCGTCCACGCTGACGTAGGTCCGCAGCCCCTCCATCGGCTTGACCGTGCCCACCTCGTACAGGGTGAAGACGGCCGGCCCGACGATCGCCCGGCCCGGCTCCACGCTCAGGTGCGGCCGGTCCAGGCCGAGGGCGGCGCACTCGTCGTCGACGATCTTGTTCATCCGATCGGCCAGGTCGCCGGCGGGCTGGGGATCGTCCTGACTCGTGTACGCGATGCCGAAGCCACCGCCGAGGTCGAGTTCGGGCAGGGCGACCCCGAGCTCGTCGAGGATCCGCTTGTGCAGCGAGAGGATGCGCCGCGCGCTGACCTCGAACCCGGACGCGTCGAAGATCTGTGAGCCGATGTGCGAGTGCAGCCCACGAAGCTCCAGTACGCCCTCCCCGAGGATCTTCCCGGCGGCGCGGAACGCCTCACCGCCGGACAGGGAGAAGCCGAACTTCTGGTCCTCGTGCGCGGTGGCGATGAACTCGTGCGTGTGCGCCTCGACGCCCACCGTCACGCGGATCATGACCTGCGGACGCACTCCGCGCTCGGCGGCCAGCGCCGAGAGCCGGTCGATCTCGTCGAAGGAGTCGACGATGATCCGGCCGACGCCGGCGTCCAGCGCGCGGCCCAGTTCGCCGACCGACTTGTTGTTGCCGTGGAAGCCGATCTTGGCCGGGTCCATCCCGGCCGCGAGGGCGGTGGCCAGCTCGCCGCCGGAGCAGACGTCGAGGTGCAGGCCCTCCTCGTGGACCATCCGCACGATCGCCTTGGAGAGGAACGCCTTGCCGGCGTAGTAGACGTCGGCCCCGGCGAACGCGGTGCGGAAGGTCCGGCACCGGGCCCGGAAGTCCTCCTCGTCCAGCAGGTACGCCGGAGTGCCGTGCTCGGCGGCCAGCTCGGTCACCGGCTTGCCGCCGATGTGCAGCACGCCGTCGTCCTTGGTGGCCGTCTGCGGCCACAGCTCCGTCATGAGCTCGTTGACGTCGGCCGGCGGCCGCAGCCACGTGGGGTGCTGCCCGAAGTCCCCGTGCAGGGCTCCGGCTTCGTGTGCGCGCATTCCTCTTACATCCGTTCCGGGGCGGAGACGCCGAGCAGGGTCAGACCGTTGACGATGACCTGCCGCGTCGCGTCGTTCAGCCAGAGCCGGGCGACGTGCAGGGAGTTGATCGGCTCGTCGGCCTGGGGCAGCACCCGGCAGTTGTCGTAGAAGCGGTGATACGCCCCGGCGAGTTCCTCGAGGTAACGGGCCACTCGGTGGGGTTCGCGGAGTTCGGCGGCGGACTGCACGACGGCCGGGAAGTCGCCGAGCGTCTTGAGCAGCTCCAGCTCCTTCTCGTGGGTCAGCAGCGCCGGGTCGAACGGCGCGGTGTCCCGGGTCAGGCCGAGGTCGGCCGCGTTCCGGCCCACGCTGGCGGTCCGGGCGGCCACGTACTGGACGTAGTACACGGGGTTGTCCCGCGTCGCCCGGGTCCAGAGTTCGATGTCGATGTCGATCGGCGAGTCCGACGAGTAACGGGCCAGGGCGTACCGGCTCGCGTCGATGCCGATGGCGTCGACGAGATCCTCCAGCGTCACCACCGTGCCGGCCCGCTTGCTCATCCGGACCGGCTGCCCGTCGCGTACCAGATTGACCATCTGGCCGATCAAGATCTCCAGATTGCGGTCGGGGTCGTCGCCGAAGCACGCGGACATGGCCCGCATCCGCCCGATGTAGCCGTGGTGGTCGGCGCCGAGCATGATCACCACACGCTCCGCGCCGCGCTCACGCTTGTCCAGGTAGTACGCGCAGTCGGCGGCGAAGTAGGTCCACTCGCCGTTGGACTTGCGCAGGACGCGGTCCTTGTCGTCGCCGAAGTCGGTCGTCCGCAGCCAGACGGCGCCGTCGGCCTCGAACGTGTGGCCCTGCGCGCGCAGCCGCTCCAGCGCGTGGTCGAGCTCCCCGCGGTCGTGCAGGTCCTTCTCGTTGAAGTAGACGTCGAAGTGCGTGCCGAACTGCGCGAGCGACTCCTTGATCTGCTCGAACATCAGCTGTACGCCCTCGACCCGGAAGATCTCCTGCGGGTCCTCGGCCTCCAGCACGTCGGGCCGCTTGGCGACGACGGTCTGCGCGATCTCGGTGATGTACGCCCCGACGTAGCCGTCCTCGGGCACCTCTTCGCCCTTCGCGCTGGCCAGCAGCGACTTGGCGAACCGGTCGATCTGCGAGCCGGCGTCGTTGAAGTAGTACTCCGTGGTGACCCGCGCCCCCGCCGCCTTCAGCATCCGGGCCAGCGCGTCGCCGACCGCCGCCCAGCGGACCGCGCCGAGGTGGATCGGGCCGGTCGGGTTGGCCGAGACGAACTCGAGATTCAGCGCCTCGCCGCCCAGCGCAGCGCTTTCGCCGTACGCCGCACCCGCCTCCACGACCGTCCGCGCGAGCGCGCCGGCCGCGGCGGCGTCGAGCTTGATGTTGAGAAAGCCGGGCCCGGCGATCTCGACGGTCTTGATGCCGTTCGTCTTCGCCAGCTCGGCGGCGATGCCTCCAGCAAGATCACGTGGATTCGCCCCGGCGCGCTTGGCGACCTGCATCGCCAGGTTCGACGCGTAGTCTCCGTGCTCCGGATTCCGCGGACGCTCGACGGCGGTCGTGCTCGGCAGCACCGAGTGATCCAGGCCACGCTCGGTGAAGACGGCGTGGGCGGCGGTCAAGACTGCGTCGGCGAGCTTCTCAGGAGTCACTGATCCATGGTATCCGCGCTAGACTCTGGGCCTTGACGGGCGGTCACACCCCGTCAGCTTGTTGTGATCCGATCCTGGCCAGCCCCGATCCCACCCCTTAGAGGCATGTGATGAGCGTCAGCACCCCCGGTGAGAACCGGCAAGTGAACGTCGTCAAGAGCGGCAAATCGACCGCGACCGGCGGCAAGCCGCCGGCGGACGAATCGAAGACGACGTCCGGATCGAAGTCGACGGCTTCTTCGAAGTCTGCGGCCGGATCGAAGTCCACGACCGGCTCCAAGAGCACCGGCTCCAAGCCGGCTGCCGGTTCCAAGACCGCGACCGGCTCCAAGCCGGCCGCCGAGTCGAAGCCGGCCGCCGAGGCGAAGAGCACGACCACGACCAAACCCGCCGGCACCACCAAGCCGGGCGCAGCGAAGCCAGGCCAGAAGCCCGTCGGCGCCGGTGGCAAGGGCCGCCGCCCGGTGACGCCGGTCAAGGTGACGCAGCAGCGCTCGTGGGGTCCGATCGGCCTGCTCGCCGCGGTGATCGCGGTCGCCGTCGCGATCGTCGGCTTCGGGGCGTACTTCATCATCAAGGACATGCGGGCCACCTCCGCCGCCGAGGCCAAGCAGAAGGCCGAGGCCGAGCTGGAGAAGAAGGAGGCCTCGACGCCGTGGACGCAGCGGGCCGCCGCGATCCAGGGCATCGTGAACTACCGCGATCAGAAGCCGGCCTGGCTCACGAACAACCACAAGCAGGGCAAGCTGACCTACGCCGTCACCCCGTCGGTCGGCGGCGACCACAACCCGGTCTGGCAGAACTGCATGGGTGACGTCTACAAGGCCCCGATCGCGACCGAGCACGCGACGCACAGCCTCGAGCACGGCGCCATCTGGATCACCTACGACAGCAAGCTCGACGCCGCGCAGGTCGCGAAGCTCGCCGAGCGGGTGACCGGCAAGGAGTACATGCTCATGAGCCCGGTCGACAACCTCGGCTCGCCGATC
>JABFYB010000441.1 GCA_013361475.1 Hamadaea sp. | reverse complement strand
CAACCGTTCCAGCGACTGCACGACGGCACCACCCGGGACGGGCTCGGCCTGGGGCTGGCGATCGTCGCCTCGATCGCGTCCGTCCATAGTGGAACCGTTGCGGCGGTGCCCCGGGCTGATGGTGGGCTGCTGGTTACGGTGTCGCTGCCGGCTTTGCGCTCGGCGCTCGGCGCGCCGTGATCATGGTCATTTCTGCGTTGCCGTAGCGGCAGCGAATTGGCCATGATCATGATGCGGGAGCGTCACCACGACGGTCAGCCCGCCGCCGTCGTTCGGCGTCGCCGTGATCTGCCCGCCGTGGGCGGCGACGATCGACCGCACGATGGCCAGACCGAGCCCGGTCGAGCGCACCGCCGCCGTCCGGGTCGCCGGCTGGGCGGGCAGCCGGTGGAACGGTTCGAACAGCCGGTCGACCTCGGCTTCCGGGACGACTGCGCCGCTGTTGCGTACGGTCAGCGTCGCGATGCTGTCGTCGTGGGTGGTGGCGACCTCTACCCAACCGCCCTCGTGGTTGTGGCGTACGGCGTTGTGGATGAGGTTCGCCGCCAGCCGATCCAGTAACGCCGGATCGCCGACGACGGGTGCGGGCCGCAGATCGCTGGCAACCGTGAGCGCGGCCTGCTCGGCCTCGTCGTCGGTGTCGGCGAGCGCGGTGGCCGCCGCGACGGCCAGATCGTGCGGTTCGGCGGCGAGCACTCCGCTGTCACTGCGGGCCAAGGCGAGCAGCCCGTCGAGGAGCCGTTCGGCGCGTCCGGCCGCCGACAGCACCCGCCGGGCCGACGCCTCCCACTCGGCCGGGGTGCTGTCGCGTCGGGCCAGCTGAACCTCCGCCCCGGTACGCACGATGGCCAGCGGCGTACGCAGCTCGTGCGCGGCGTCGGCGACGAACCGCCGCTGGCTGGCGAACGACGACTCCAGCCGGGTCACCATCTCGTCGAAGGTGTCGGCCAGCTCCTTCAACTCGTCGCGTGGCCCGGTCAGGGCGATGCGTTCGTGCAGCCGATCCTGCGAGATGCGCCGGGTGGCGGCGGTGAGCGTACGCAATGGGCGCAGCATCCGGCCGGCGACCAGCCAGCAGATGCCTATCCCGAGCAGCCCGGCGACGGCGAGCGCGGCCGCTGACGGACCGGCCGCGCTGCGCAGCGCGCCGGCGCGCAGGTCGGCCGCGAGCGCCTGTTGCACCTGCAACGCGTGGGTCTTCCGCGCGTCCTTGTCGGCCAGGTCGCTGGTGTCGTTGGGCGGCATCGCCGTCGGTTTCGGCTCCGACTGCTCCTCGCTGGAGCTGTTGATCTGCGCGTACAAGCTGTTGTAGAGGAGGGCGTCGTTGATGGCCAGTACCGTGGCGCAGGTGCCCAGCAGCAGGACGGCGAAGGCGAGGGTGAGCCGCAGCCGGATGGTGGGCTTCACAGCCGGTACCCCGCGCCGACGACGGTCTCGATCAGCGGCGGGTCGCCGAGCTTGCGGCGCAACCGGGCCACGGTGACCCGGACGGTGGCGGTGAACGGGTCGGCGTGCTCGTCCCAGGCTCGTTCCAGCAGGTCTTCGGAGCTGACCACGGCACCGTCGGCGCTCATCATGATCTCCAGCACCGCCAGCTCCTTGGTGGTCAGCGGCAGAACCCGGCCGTCGCGGGTGACGATCCGGCGGGCGGTGTCGAAGGTGAGCCCGGCCCGGTGCAATGTGCGCGGCGCGTTGGCCGACCGCCGAGCCAGCGCTCGCAGCCGCAGGACCAGCTCGTCGAAGACGAACGGTTTGGGCAGGTAGTCGTCGGCGCCCAGGCGCAACCCGGCGACGCGGTCGGCGGCCTCGCCGGACGCGGTGAGCATCAGGATGCGGGCCTCGGCCTCGCCGGCGGCCAGCGCGGTGCACACCTGGTCGCCGTGGACACCGGGCAGGTCGCGATCCAGGACGATCACGTCGTAGCGGTTGGCGGCGGCCTTGTGCAGTCCGTCCAGCCCGTCCGCGGCCAGGTCGACGGCCATGCCGTGGTCACGCAGCCCTTCGGCGACCTGTTCGGCGAGCACCTGCTCGTCCTCGATCAGCAGTACGCGCACCAGACCCTCCTCCCCGTCAGTGTCGCCGTCGACCGGTTACACCGGCGTTACAGCCGCTGTGACTGTGGTGTTGCCGCCGCCTTGCTCCACTGAGCCGCGAAATTGCTCGCCTTTCGCCACCGAGCTGCTGACGGCTCGACCTCGAGGAGGACGGATGCGTACGAGGATATGGGGGATCGTGCTGGTCCCGCTGCTGCTCGCAATCGCGGGCTGCACCGATGACGGGCGACCGTCGGTGGCCAGTGCGGGCACCGCCACGGCCACCCCGGCTCCGTCGAGCACGCTGAGTCACTACGACCAGGTGGTCGCGTACACGATGTGCATGCGCCAGCACGGTGTGCCGATGGACGACCCGATCGGCACGGGCGACGATGCCGACGAGGGCCACATCCAGCCCGGCTTCGACAAGGGCAAGGCCGACGCCGCGGTCGCGGCCTGCCAGAGTCTGCGACCGCCGCGAGTCGGCCCGGACGTCGACTTGAAGACCGAGCTGAGCCGCCGGTACGCGCGCTGCATGCGCGAGCACGGCGTCGAGCAGTATCCGGATCCCGACGCCCAGGGCCAGACCCGGGTGCCGCAGCAGGTCGGCGAGGACCCCGAGTACCCGGCGGCGAAGAACGTCTGCGACCAGCTCACCGAGCAGTGGTACGCGTCGGCGGCGGCGACGTTGCGGCCCAGCTCGTGAACCGCCGTACGCGTACCGCGGTGGCGACCGGGGCCATCGTGCTCGTCGCCGGGGCTGCGACAGCCGCCGCCGTCGGCATCGGCGATGCCGGCCCGGCCGAGCGTACGGGCGGCGACCTGCCGCCGCAGACGGCCCAGGTGACCCGGCAGACGTTGCAGGACAGCGTCGAGGTGATCGGCGACCTGGGCTACGGCGCCGCTGACACCGCGCCCGGCTGGATCGACGGGGTGGTCACGCGGATGCCGGCCGCCGGTGCCGTGATCAGCCAGGGCCAGGCCGTCTATCGGGTCGACGATCAGCCCGTCGTGCTGCTGTACGGGACGGTCGCGGCGTACCGGACGGTGGGGCCGGGGGCGGCCGGCAAGGATGTGCGCCAACTGGAGACGAACCTGAAAGCTTTGGGCTATCAGGGATTCGACGTCGACGACCGGTTTTCGGCGGGCACCGCGGCGGCGGTACGCCGGTGGCAGCGGGCGCTCGGCCTGCCCCAGACCGGCCGCGTCGAGCTGGGTCAGGTGCTGTACGCGGCCGGTCCGATCCGGATCGACGCGGTCACGGCCGGGGTGAACCAGCCGACCGGCGGCGGGCAGCCGGTGCTCACCTACACCGGGACCGGCCGGACGATCACCGTACGCCTGGAGGTGACCGAGCAGCGGCTGGCGCGGGTCGGCGTACCGGTGACCGTCCGGATGCCGGACGGCACCGAGACGCCCGGCCGGGTCGAGCGGGTGGCCACGGTGGTCGACGAGCAGACCACCGGCGACGCCGCCCCGACGACGATGATCGAAGTCCTCGTCTCGCTGCGGGACGCGACCGCCGCCCGGGGCGTCGAGGCCGCGGTCGTCACGGTCGGGTTCACCGCGGCCGAGCACGTGGATGTGCTCACCGTCCCGATCGCGGCGCTGGTGGCGTTGGCCGAAGGCGGCTACGGCGTCGAGGTCGTCGACGGCTCGGCCACCCGGTATCTGCCGGTCCGACCCGGTCTGTTCGCCCACGGGCGGGTCGAGGTCACCGGGGACGGGCTGGCCGCCGGGATGACCGTCGGGATGCCCGGATGATCGCGCTCACCGAGGTGACCAAGCAGTACGCGGGCGGCGTACGCGCGCTCGACGGGGCGAGCCTGACGATCGGGGCGGGCGAGTTCGTGGCGATCGTCGGGCCGTCCGGCTCCGGAAAGTCCACATTGCTGCATCTGGCCGGGACGCTCGACCGGCCCACCGCCGGTCGCGTCGTGGTCGACGGGCACGACGTCGCCCGGCTGTCCGACCGGCAGCTGTCGGCGTTGCGGGCGCGCCGCATCGGCTTCGTGTTCCAGCAGTTCCACCTGGCGGCGGGCGTCTCGGCGGTCGACAACGTGGCCGACGGCCTCCTGTACGCCGGGGTGCCCGCCCGATCGCGGCGGGCGCGGGCGCGTACCGCGTTGGAACGGGTCGGCTTGGGACACCGGCTGGACCATGAACCGCATGCCCTGTCCGGTGGAGAACGGCAGCGGGTGGCGATCGCCCGTGCCGTCGTCGGTGATCCGGCGCTGCTGCTGGCCGACGAGCCCACCGGCAACCTCGACTCAGCGTCCGGCGCAGAGGTGATGGCGTTGCTGCGGAGTCTGCACGCCGACGGGACGACGGTCGTGGTGATCACGCACGATCGCGAGGTCGCCGCCGCCACCGACCGACGCATTCGCGTCCACGACGGGCGGGTGACCGCATGAGCACGCTCACCCCGAGCCGGTTGGCGCCGGCCGACGTCGTCCGGGTCGGCGCGGCCGGACTGCGTACGCGTCCGGTCCGGGCCTGGTTGTCGGCGTTGGGCATCGCGATCGGCATCGCCGCCATGGTCGCCGTCGTCGGCATCTCCTCCTCGTCGCGCGAACAGCTCAACCGGGAGCTCGCGGCGCTCGGCACGAACCTGCTGACTGTCTCCACTGGACGGACCGCGACCGGCCAGGACGCCGCGCTACCGGCCGAGGCCGAGGCGATGATCGGCCGGATCGGGCCGGTGACCGGGGTCTCGGCGATCGGCCGGATACCCGGGCTGCGGGTATACCGGTCGGACAAGATCCCCACCGTCGAGACGAACGCGCTCAGTGTGCTGGCCGCCCGGACCGGCCTGCCCGGCACGGTCAGCGCCACCGTCCGCCGGGGAGCCTGGCTGAACGACGCCACCGGCCGTTACCCGGCGGCCGTGCTCGGCGCGTCGGCGGCGATCCGGCTCGGCATCGGCCGGCCCAGTCCAGCGGTGGAGATCCTCGTCGGCGGCGTGCGGTTCACCGTGATCGGGGTGCTGGCACCGGCTCGGCTGGCCCCGGAGCTGGACACCGCCGTCCTGATCGGCTGGGACGAGGCGGCGACCGCGTTCCACTTCGACGGGCTGGCCACCACTGTGTACGCACGAGTCGACGACCGGGACGTCGAGGCGGTGCACGCGGTGCTGGCCCCGACGGCGAACCCCCGCGCGCCGGGCAACGTCACCGTCTCGCGCCCGTCGGAACTCCTCGCCGCGCGCCGGGCCACCGACTCGGCGCTCAACGGGCTACTGCTCGGGCTGGGTGCGGTCGCCCTGCTGGTCGGCGGGGTCGGTGTGGCCAACACGATGGTCATCTCGGTACTCGAACGACGGGCCGAGATCGGGCTGCGCCGCGCGCTGGGCGCCACCCGAGGCCAGATCCGGCTGCAGTTCCTCGCCGAATCGCTGCTGCTGTCCGCGCTCGGCGGGCTCGGCGGGCTGGCGCTCGGCGTCGCGGTCACCACGGCGTACGCGGCCTATCAACACTGGCCGTCGGTCGTCCCGGCCTGGGCGAGCGGCGGCGGCCTGGTCGCCACGATCGTCATCGG
>JABFYB010000765.1 GCA_013361475.1 Hamadaea sp. | reverse complement strand
GAGCGTCAGCGAAGGACGAAGCGCCCGGTGCGCTCGAACTCCGCGAGGTCGCCCAGCGTCCGCTGCATGGTGAGGCTCTGGTTCGGGAAGTCGTCCGGGTGGAAGTACGCCGCGTCGGTCGCCTCCTCCGGGTCCGGATTGAGTTCGCCGGTGACCTCGGTGATGAGGCAGGCCAGAATGACGTGCTGGTAGGTGTGCTGCCACTGGTTGGTGTGGGTGTGCTCCGGCCCGGTGTAGAGCGCGAACGGGACGGCGGTGACCGCCTTCAGCCCGGTCTCCTCATAGGTCTCCCGGACCGCGCAGTCGACCAGCGATTCACCGATCTCCATGCCGCCGGCCGGGAACGCCCACATGCCGTTGTCCGCCCGCTTGATCAGCAGATAGCGTCCCTGCTCGTCGCGGATCACGCCCCGCCCGCCGATCAGGAACAAGGTCTCCTCGGGCAGCGCCGCCCGTAGCTTGCCGTGATAAGACGCCCACCACTCCTCGACCGCACCCATGCGCGAAGCCTAGCCGGGGAAACCGGCTCGACGCCGCCCGCGTGGATGGTGCATCATCGGCGCCGATGAGTACCAGGAAACGTTTCTCGCTCGACCTGTCACCGCTGCGCCGCCGGGACTTCCGGCTGCTCTACAGCGCGATGACGGTGACCTCCATCGGATCGTTCATCACCTTCGTGACGATCCCGTACCAGGTCACCAAGATCACCGGTGATCCGTTGCTGGTCGGCCTCATCGGCATCTGTGAACTCGTTCCCCTGCTCTTCATGGCGTTCGTCGGCGGCGCGCTCGCCGACTACGTGGACCGTCGTGTCCTGGTCTTCGGCGGCGAGGTGGCCCAGCTCTCGCTCACCGTCCTGCTGCTGGTCAACGCGCTGCTCGGCGAGCCACACCTCTGGCTGCTCTATCTCATCGCGGCTCTCGCGGCCGCCGTCGACGGCCTGCAGCGGCCCGCGCTCGAAGGGCTCACGCCGCGACTCGTCGACCCCGACAAGATCCCCGCCGCCAGCGCGCTCACCTCGCTGCGCCACCAGTTCGCGTCGATCGGCGCCCCGGCCATCGCCGGGTTGCTGATCGCGGCGTTCGGCACGGGCCGCGGTCTCGCCTGGGTGTACGCCATCGACGTGGCCACGTTCGGAGTGTCGCTGGCGCTGCTCGCGATGATGAAGGCGGTCCCGCCGCCGGAGATGGCGGATCGGCCGTCGTTGCGCAGTGTCGCGACGGGCCTGCGGTACGCCGTCCGCCGTCCCGAGCTGCTCGGCACATACCTCGTGGACATCAACGCGATGGCGTTCGGCATGCCCCAGGCGCTCTACCCGTTCTTCGCCGACCGACTAGGCGGCCCGGCCGTCCTCGGCCTGCTGTACGCCGCCCCGAGCGTCGGTTCGATGCTGGCCACCCTGACCTCGGGCTGGACGCTGCGCATCCATCGGCATGGGCTGGCCGTCGTCATCGCGGCCGGACTGTGGGGCGTCGGCATCCTCATCTTCGGCCTCTCGAACGCCCTGTGGCTGGCGATCGCCGGCCTGTTGGTGGCCGGCGCGGCCGACATGATCTCCGGCGTCTTCCGGTCGACGATCTGGAACCAGACCATCCCGGATCATCTGCGGGGCCGGCTCGCCGGGATCGAGATGCTGTCCTATTCGATCGGCCCGCTGCTCGGCGGCGTACGCAGTGGCGGCATGGCCAAGGTCGTCGGGGTCAGCGGCTCGGTGGTCTGGGGTGGCGCGCTCTGCATCGCGGGGACCGTCGCGCTGGCTGCCGCGTTGCCGAAGTTCGTGAAGTACGACGGGCGGGACGGGCTGGCGCGGAAAGAGGCCGAGGAGGCCGAACGAGCCGCGCTCGTGGCCTCCTCGGCGGGGTGATGCTCAGTCGCGCTCAGCTCACTTGTTTGGCGCGAGGCACAGGATGGTGCCGCTGTTCTTCTTGCCGAAGAAGTACGCGCTCTCGGCGTCCGGGTACGCCGTGCAGGGGTTCTCGGTCATCTTGAAGTACGACTCGGACTTGCCGCTGACCACGCCGACGACCTTGTCGTGCGCCTTCGAGTCCGTGCAGGCCACCGCGGTGACGTCGTCGATGTCGGCCTCGGTCTTCGCCTCGGTGATGCACTCGCCGACGGCCGGGGTCTTCGCCGTGATGTTGCCCGAGAAGTACTTGTAGGCGCCGAAGCCGAGAGCAATGACGAGCACGATGCCGCCGATGACGAGGCGCCACAGCAGAGCCGCGCCGATGCCCTTGGCGATCTTCTTGCCAGTCGACTCCTGGGGAGCCTGCGGCTGCGGGGCGGGCTGGTAGGTAACGGGCTCGGACATGGGGGTGCTTCCTCCAGAGGGGGTGGATGCCGGCGGATCATTCCGCACGACCGGCACACCCTAACGGCGACCGCCGACATGTCTCGCCCTGGATGACTGATCATCCTGAGATTTCGCTGAATAGTTACCATCCGAGCTGCGAGACGAGCCATTCACACCAGTCCACCATCGTCCGTTCGGCGGCCACGCCCATCCGAAGCGTCGCGTACGCCCCGAACTTCGGGCCGGCCGGGTCGTCGTCGCCGCGGGCTTCGGCTTGTGCCTGTTGCGCGAGATAGTCGTCGAGCTGCGCCCGATGCTTCTGCGCTTCGGCCCGGTACAGGGCGCGCATGGCGTCGCGGTCGGCGACCGCGAGTGCGTACGTCTTGAGGACGAGTTCGTCCTTGGGTGGGCGTCGCTGCGGCGGTTCGGTCAGCCAGCGGGCCAGTTCGGCGAGTCCGGTCTCGGTCAGCCGATGCGTCTTGCGGTCGTGCGGACCCGGCCCGGCCGCGGCGTCGTGCGCGATCAGCCCGTCGTCGGTCATCCGGCTCAGCTCGGGATAGATCTGGCTCTGCTGCGCCGTCCAGTAGTAGCCGATGGGACGGCGCATCCGCTGCACGATCTCGTATCCCGTCAGCGGGCCGGCGTGCAGGGCGCACAGGAGGGCGTAGCGCAACGTGCTCACATCTGCTATTTCAACAGAGACATAGTTTATGTCACTTCTGGCATAGTCACCTCTCGGCAAGCAGGGAGCTGCGATGAGAACCATCCGAGCCACGGGCGCTGCGCTGGGCGTACTCATAGTGTTGGCGGCATGCGACGCGAAACCCGAGGCCGCGCCGCCGAGCCCGAGTCCGTCGGTGGCCGCGTCGAGTGCGAGCCCGAGTCCGTCGGTGCCGGACGTGCCGCGCGGCGGCGACCAGACGATCAGGCTGGACGTCGGCGGGCAGGCCCGCACTGCGCAGGCGCACGCGCCCGCCGGGTACAAGCCGGGGCTGCCTTTGGTCGTGGCGTTCCACTACTACCGGTCGGATGTGGACACCCTGCGGCGGATGACGCGGCTGGACGCCAAGGCCGACCAGAAGGGGTTCATCGTGGTCTATCCCGAGTCCATCATCTCGGGATTCAACGCGATGGACTGCTGCGGCGACTATGACGACGTCGGGTTCGTCAAGGCGCTCGTCGCGCACATGATCGAGGTGTGGAAGGTCGACCCGCGCCGGGTGTACGCGACCGGCATCTCGAACGGGGCCGACATGACGTTCCGGATGGCGGTCGAGGCGCCGGGGCTGTTCGCGGCGATCGCGCCGGTCTCCGGTGGCTTCACCGGCTTCCGCGCGGCCGATCCGGCGTTCCGGCCGAGCACGCCGGTCTCCGTGGTGACCTTCATCGGCGGCGCGGACCGGGCGGACGTCTTCAACGACGGCCTGGCGAAGTGGCGTGCCCGGGTTCAGTGTTCGGCTTCCGGCAAAGGCGTCTACGCCAAGGCGATCACCTGGACCCGTACGCGCTGCGCCGACGGCTCGGAAGTGGTCGACTACCAGATCGGCGGGATGGCGCACCGCTGGCCGGGCGGCACCGACGTCGGGCTCGGCAGCCCCGAGACCAAGATCAACGCGGTCGACGTGATGTGGGACTTCTTCACGGCTCACCCGCGGAAATGACGGCCGGGTCCACGGATCAGCCAGCGGACCGCGAGCGGTTCGGCCACGGAGGCCGGTCGTCCAGCTGGGGATGCTCCACGGCGTCGCTCCCTATGATCCACGCATGTCTCACCCCGGTCCCTGGGTTCCGCCACAAGAACCACGTCATGAGCTCGAGCTGTATCCGCAGCCGCAGCCCACTTGGGGGCCGCAGCCCGGCTGGTCGCCGCAACCTATCTGGGGGCCGCCGCCGGACTCCGACAAGGGAAAACTCGCGGCCGGTCTCCTTCAGCTGCTCCTGCCGCTGGTCGGGGTCTGCGGCGTCGGCCGCCTCTATGCGGGGCACGTCGGCATCGGGCTGACTCAGTTGCTCGCGGGATTGGCGGGCATCGTTCTCGGCTGCTGTGGAGTGAGCCTGTCGATGTTCATCGTCCCGCTGGTGTTGGTGCTGATCACCCCGGGCGTGGCGCTGTGGTCGATGATCGACGGGGTGGTCATTCTGGCCGGCAGCGACTTCCGGGACGGCGCCGGACGGCCGATGCGCTGACGCGGACATGGAAAAGGGGCCTCAGCCGGTGAGCTGAGGCCCCTTTTTCGCAGAGCCGCCTAACGGAATCGAACCGTTGACCTATTCATTACGAGTGAATCGCTCTGCCGACTGAGCTAAGGCGGCAACGGTTGACCAGTGTACGCGATGCTCCGGCGATCTTCCTAACCGGTATCCTCGTGCGCGTGACGTCGACCCCGCCCGCCGCCGAGCCGCCGGTCAAGCCGCTGGACCCGCCGATGACCCCGCTGGCCATCGGCGGCATCGCGCTGTGGGCGCTCGCCGGCATAGTGCTGTGGATCGTGGACGCGCCGACCAGTTGGCTGTGGATCTGCGTCGCCGGCGTCATCGCCGGAATCCCCGGCTGGCTGACCATGCGGGTGCACGATCGCAACCGCGCCCGCCGCCAAGCCGCGTCCTAGACCTCGACCTCTTCGACCGCGCCGTCGTCGTATGCCGTGGGCAGCGCCTCGACCGGCGAACCGGCCTCCACGACCACCTCGGAGTGCGCGCCGCAGCCGTGATCCAGCGACACGACGCGACCGTCGTCGGGCGCGTACTCGTTGCCGCAGACGCCGAACATCTGCTTCATCGCGCCGCCCATCAGCAGCAGGAATCCACACGATACGCAGCGCGCGTGCCGAGGGGCGGCCTCGGCGATCGGCGCGTGCGGACCGTGATCCCCGTCATACCAGCGCTGGGCGGTCTCCTCGCGCCCTTCCTTGCTCATCATGCGCGGCCGGCCGAGGCCCAGCTCCCAGCTCTCCGTGTCGATCTCGGGATCGTCGGCGAGCAGGTAGCCCGGCACGAGCCGCGGGTCGTCGGGCGCGGTCGGCAGGAGATCGCCGACGCCCAGGTCGCCCGGGCGCAGCCGCTCCTCCCAGGGCAGCCAGCCCGGTGCGAGCAGCGCTCCGTTGCCGGGCAGCAGGACGGTCTCGCAGACCGTGACGAGCTTGGACCGTGGCGCGCGCGTCACGGTGACGGCCCACTGCCAGCCCCGATAACCGGGCCGGAGGGAGGCGAAGTAGTGCGTGACGAGGCGGTCGGCCTCGGCCACCACACCCTCGTGATCGCCGACCTCCTCCGCCGGGACCTCGGTGATCGCGGCGCGGGCGACCTCGACGGCGTCGGCGCAGACCTGATCGAGGCGGGCGGGGCGGGTGGCGGTCCTGGTCACGGGGACATTCTTCCTCATCGGTGGGCGGTCGCGCGAGCGACCCGTGATCTGCCGGTCGAGTCGCGGGACGGAACTGCTGCGACCTGGTGGGACAGACGTGACGGGTGACCTTCTTTATGCCACGATGCGGCCCATGTCGACGACTGCGCGGGAACTTCCGTTCCTGGACCGATACTTCGAGATCAGCGCGCGGGGGTCCACCCTCGCCCGCGAACTCCGCGGTGGCCTGGCCACCTTCTTCACGATGGCGTACATCGTGGTCCTCAACCCGCTGATCCTGGGCTCGGCCAAGGACAGCACGGGGGCGACGCTCTCCATTCCGCAGGTGGCCGCGGCAACGGCGCTGGTGGCCGGCGTGATGACGGTGTTCATGGGGGTCTACGGGCGGTTCCCGCTCGCCCTGGCGGCCGGCCTCGGCGTCAACGTCATCGTGGCGAAGGACATCGCCTCCCAGATGACCTGGGCGGACGCCATGGGGCTCGTGGTCATCGAGGGCATCCTGATCGGCATCCTGGTGCTGACCGGGCTGCGTACGGCGATCTTCCATTCGGTGCCGGGCCAGCTGAAGATCGCCATCGGCGTCGGCATCGGTCTCTTCCTGGCGCTGATCGGCTTCGTCGACTCCGGTTTCGTCATGCGGGTCCCGGACGTGGCGGGCACCACGGTCCCGGTCGGCATGGGCTTCAACGGCGTGATCGTCACCTGGCCGGGCATGGTCTTCTCCATCGGCCTGCTCGCCACCATCGTGATGGTCGCCCGCAAGGTACGCGGCGCGATCCTGCTCGGCATCGTCGGCACCACGATCCTGGCCATCATCGTGGAGGCGATCGCCAACGCCGGCCCGTCCGGCCCGGGTGGCAACCCGCACGGCTGGGGCCTGAACGTGCCGAGCTGGCCGGACAAGGCGGTCGGCGTACCGGACCTGAGCCTGCTCGGGAACTTCAGCCTGGTCGGCGGCTTCAAGGCGGCCGGGGCGGCGGTCTCCCTCGTCTTCATCTTCGTCCTGATGCTCAGCGACTTCTTCGACACGATGGGCACCATGGTCGCGGTCGGCGAGGAGGCCGGCCCCGACGGCCACCTCATCGGCGGCGACGGCATGCCTCCGCGTACCAAGGAGATCCTGCTCGTGGACTCGGTGGCCGCGGCCGCCGGTGGCGCGGCGAGCGTCTCGAGCAACACGTCCTACATCGAGAGCGCCGCGGGTGTCGGCGAGGGCGCGCGGACCGGTCTCGCGAGCATCGTGACCGGCGTGCTGTTCCTCCTGGCGATGTTCCTGTCGCCGCTGGTGACCGTCGTGCCGTTCGAGGCGGCGGCGACCGCCCTGGTCATCGTCGGTTTCCTCATGATGACCGGCGTACGCCAGATCGACTGGACCGACTACGAGATCGCCATCCCGGCGTTCCTCACGATCATCCTGATGCCGTTCACCTACTCGATCACGAACGGCATCGGCGGTGGCGTGATCTCGTTCGTCCTGATCAAGGCGGCGAAGGGCAAGGCACGCGACGTTCACCCGTTGCTGTGGGGCGTGGCAGCCTTGTTCGTGCTGTACTTCCTCCGAGGCGTCATCACCGAGTGGATCTGACCCCGGTCGGGCGACTTGGCGGTTTCCGGGGGCTGGATCAGGGATCTCGGTCGAATCTTGCGCCAAGATTCGACCTGGAACCCTGATCCAGCGCCTACCGGTCGGTCTACCGGTCGGTAGGCGAGTGGGCCGTGGGGCCGCCCGCCGAGTTGATCAAGGCCGAACGTCGGCGCGACCGCGCCGTCCGGTCGGTACAAGATCAACCGGACGGGTCAACATGGTGTTTCACCTCATAAAACGATGTCGTTAGCCAGGCTCATTAGCTAGCCTAATAATCGTGACGGAGTGGCCGATGGTGGCGGAACCCGCGACTGAACTCGCGGTTCGATTGCGTGACGCCATCACGCGGCTCAACCGGCGGGTCCGGCAGGCCCGGCCGGTTGGCGATCTGACGGTGACCCAGCTGTCCGCTCTGACCAGCCTCGAACTGGCCGGTGCCCTGACCCCCCGGGAACTGGCCGACGTGGAACGCGTCCAACCGCCCACGATGACCAAGATCGTGGCCAAACTGGAGGCCCGTGGCCTGGTGCAGCGTACGCCGCACCCGACCGACAAACGGCAGGTCATCCTGTCGAGCACGGGTCTGGGACGCGACATCCTCGGGCAGTACGAGCGGGTTCGAGACGAATGGCTGGCAGCCCGCCTGGCTGAGTTGACCCCCGATGAACGTGACGTGCTCTCGCACGCCGCCGAGGTGTTGTCCAGGATCGCCCGCAACTAGAGCGCGCATCGCCCGAACGTGGGCCGGCCCGCTTCGTCCGATGTGGATGTCGGCTAGGCGGAGGGCAGCGCTCGTGAAAACCATGTTCCGGTCCCTGATGGTGCGGAACTATCGTCTGTTCGCGACCGGTCAGCTGGTGAAGCTGATCGGCTCCTGGATGATGTTCGTCGCACAGGACTGGCTGGTTCTCTCGCTGTCGGACAACAGCGCCACCGCGCTCGGCATCGTGACCGCCCTCCAGTTCGTCCCGGCCGCCCTGCTGACCCTGCCGGGCGGGCGGCTCGCCGACCGCTACGACAAGCGCCTGATCCTGCTGGTCGCCAACGGCCTCTGGACGCTCCTGGCGCTGCTGTTCTCGATCCTGGTGCTGGCCGGCACCGTGCAGATCTGGCACATCTACGTCTTCGCCTTGTTCCTCGGCATCGCCCAGGCCATCGAGACGCCCGTCCGCCAGTCCTTCGTCTCGGAGCTGGTGGGGTCGCCGCTGCTGCCGAACGCGCTGTCGCTGTCCGCGGCGACGTTCAACTCGGCCCGCATCATCGGCCCGGCGCTGGCCGGTGTCGCGATCGCCGCGTTCGGCACCGGACCGGTCTTCCTGATCGCCGCCGTCAGCTCGCTGTCGCCACTGCTGGGGCTGGCCCGGATGCGCCCGGCCGACCTCTTCCGCAAGGACCTGGCGTCGAAGGACGAGCGAGCCGACGCCCGCATCCTCGACGGGCTGAAGTACGCCTGGCACCGCGCCGATCTGCGGCTGCCCATGCTGCTCATGGGCGTCATCGGGATGGCCGGGTTCAACTTCCAGCTGACCCTGGCCGCGCTCGCCAAGACCGTGTTCAACACCGGCGCCGCGTCGTTCGGCCTGTTCACCACCGCGCTCGCGGTCGGCGCGCTCGGCGGTGCGCTGGCGGGCACCTTCCGCAAGGGCCGCCCGTCGGTGTACCTCATGCTCACCGCGGCCATCACGTTCAGCACGCTGGAGCTGTTCGTCGGGCTGGTCCCGGCGTACTGGGGGGTCATCCTGCTGCTGGTCCCGACCGGGTTCTTCATGGTGTTCTTCGCCCAGTCGGCCAACCAGCGGGTCCAGCTCGGCACGGAGGCGGCCTACCGCGGCCGCGTCATGGCGCTCTACGTGCTGGTCTTCCTCGGGACCACGCCGGTCTCCTCACCCGCGATCGGCTGGGCGGCCGAACACCTCGGCGCGGGCACCTCGATCTGGCTCGGCGGCGCGGTCTCGCTGATCGCCGCGCTGGTCGCGCTCGCGTGGCAGTTGCGGCACGCGGGGGACCGTCTGGAATTCACGGTACGCCCAGTGCCGAAACTGACCGTGTCCACTGCGCGGGGGTGACCGGGCCGGGTTGTCGTACCGCCGTGGTGGGGTGAGGCTATGGAGACCACACGATTCTTCGAAGTGCTCGGCGACGACTACCAGCGCCTGCTCGGCGTCGCCGTCGGCGACCACCTGGGCGCCAAGGTGCCCACGTGTCCCGATTGGACAATCGCCGACCTGGTGGAGCACGTTTCGATGGTCTACCTCCACAAGGTCGAGACCATGCGACTCGGCGCCTTTCCGCAGCCGTGGCCGCCGGAGGACCTGCCGCCCGAGGCTCCCGCCGACCGCCTGACCCGGGCGTACGCCGCGCTCACGGCGGAGTTCGCGCGGCACTCTCCGGAGTCCACGGTGCAGACCTGGTACGAGCCGGATCAGACGGTCGGCTTCTGGATCCGCCGGATGGTGCACGAGACGGTGATCCACCGGGTGGACGGCGAACTCGCGGCGGGGCAGTCGCCGACGGAGGTGCCGGACGACGTCGCCCTCGACGGGATCGACGAGAACCTGCGGGCGTTCCTGGCATACCAGGTGATTCAGTGGCCCGAGGAGTTCGCGGAGGCGCTCGCCGGTTGTGGGGGCGAGACGCTGCTCGTCTCAGCGGGCGGCCGGGCCTGGCTGGTCGAGCTCCGGCCGGGCACGGTCACGGTCGAGGACGCCGATCCGGGCACTGCCGCCGACGCCACCGTCTCGGGGTCGCCTTCCGGCGTACTGCTGTGGTTGTGGCGGCGCGCCGACGACTCGGTGGTAAGCCTCTCCGGCAATCCCGTTGTTTCCGGCAAACTGCGCGATCTTCAGCGGATCGCCACACAATGAGTCTGGGCGGTATCACTGGGCGGAAATTCGTAGCGGTCACTTCAGGGGACGACTAGGCTCGGAGGATATGGCGGTGGTGAAGGCATTGGAGCTGGCCGTGGCGCTGATCGCGCTGGTCACTCTGCCGTGTGCGATCGCCGCCATGATCTGCGCCGACGAGCTCATCGTGTCCGTCCGCGACTCGCTGCGTCGCCGCCGTGAGCACTGGCTCGAGCAGCGCACCCTGCATCAGATGGAGCGATCGCTGACGCCGCCGCGCGCCTTCCTGGCGCCGGTCGCCGCCCTCTTCGCCACCGCACCCACGGCTCCGGTCGCAGCCGGGACGGGGCGTGGCGGCGTACCGGAGGAGGAAGCGCCGCACGGTTGGCTGGCGATGCCCGCGGCCGTCTGGGCGAGCATCACGGCCCGGCTGCAGGAGGCCACGGTTCCGCCGCCCCCACCGTCGGCTTCCTCGCACCCACCGTTCGAGCGGATCGCCGCCGACCTGCGTCGGCTCGGTGCCGATCGGTTGGGCATCGGCCAGCGCAACGACGTCTGGCACGGCGCGGTCGAGCGGGCCTACGACGTCAAGCTACGGGAGGCGTGCCGGGCGCTCGGCATCGCCGAACATCTGGAGGAGTTGACGGATATGGATCGAGAGATCGAGCGGTTGCGGATCGAGGGCGAGCTGATCGCCGCGGGGGTTCGGCTGCGGTGAGGATGTTCGTCGCACTGTTCCCGCCCCCGCCCGCCGTCGCCGATCTCGAGTCCTTCGTCGCTCGGCTGAACCTGGGCAAGGCGACCGCCGCCGGTCGCGACGTCCGGCTGGACGCACCGGAACGCTGGCATGTCACGCTGGCCTTCCTCGGTGAAGTCGACGAAGCGGGGGTGGCCGCGGCCGAAGGCGCTGTCGGGCGCGTCGCCGAAGCCTGGCCGCAGGAGCACGCCGGGGTGCCGCCCTTGCGGCTGGCGGACGGCGGCCGCTTCGGCACCGGCGCCGGCACGATCCTGTGGGCCGGTCTGCACGGCGACCTGGGCCGGCTGACCGACCTGGCCGGGCAGATCAATCACGAGCTGGCCGAGGCCGGGTTGCCGAGCAGTGACGGCAAGCCGTTCCGGCCGCACCTGACGCTCGCCCGGTGCGGCGACAGCCTCTCCGGTGACGAGGTCGCCGCCGATCTGGCCGCCCTGCACCAATACGCCGGTCCGACCTGGAAGGTCGACGAACTGGTGCTGGTCCGGAGCCATCTCGGCGACGACCGTCGCTACGAGCGTCTGCGTTCCTGGCCGCTTTCCTGAGCTGCGGCCCGACCGTCGGGCGGCTTTACCAGGCCCACGCCTCGGGGCCGGGTCCACCCTTGCCCACCGGCGGGAAGAGTTCGTCCAGCCGGGCCAGGGTCTCCGACGAGAGCGTGACGTCGAGCGCGCCGACGGCCGCGTCCAGCTGGGCCTGCGTACGCGGGCCGATGATGGGCGCGGTGACTCCGGGCCGGGACAGCAGCCACGCGAGGGCGAGGTTCGCCGGGTCGACGCCGATCTGCTCCGCGAGCTTCTCGTAGGCCTCGATCGTCTCCCGGTTGGCGGTGGCCGCGTCGCTCGCCCGGCCCTCGTTGACCCGGGCGGCGTCGCCGGTGGCCTGCTTGCGCAGCATGCCGGAGAGCGCCCCGCCGTGCAGCGGCGACCACGGAATGATGCCGATGCCGTAGTGCTGCGCGGCCGGCACCACTTCAAGCTCGACCGTACGCTCGAACAGGTTGTAGATGCACTGCTCCGAGACGAGCCCGAGGACGCCGTGCTCCTTCGCCGACGCCTGGGCGAGGCCGAGGTGCCAACCGGCGAAGTTGGACGAGCCGACGTAGATCACCTTGCCGGCTTGCACCAATGTGGACATCGCCTGCCAGATCTCGTCCCACGGCGTGGACCGATCGACGTGGTGCATCTGGTAGAGGTCGATGTAGTCGGTCTGGAGACGGCGCAACGAGTCGTCGCACGCCTTGATGATGTGCCGGGCGGACAGGCCCGAGTCGTTGGGCCAGTCGCCCATCTTCCCGTAGACCTTGGTGGCCAGGACGACCTTGTCCCGGCGGCCACCGCCGGTCGCGAACCAGCGGCCGATGATCTGCTCGGTGACGCCCTCACCGGTCTTCCAGCCGTACACGTTGGCCGTGTCGAAGAAGTTGAGTCCCAGCTCCAGCGCGCGATCCATGATCGTGTAGCTGTCGGGTTCGGTGGTCTTGGGGCCGAAGTTCATGGTGCCGAGGCAGAGCCGGCTCACGCTCAGGCCGGTCCGGCCGAGTTTCGTGTACTCCATGGGACCGACCCTATCCCCGGTCCTTACCGTCCCGGCCACCTAGGCCCGTTTCCCACTGCGCTGGATCAGGGTTCCGCGTCGAATCTCGGCCCAAGATTCGACCGGGAACCCTGATCCAGCGCGAACTGACGGCGCGGGACTGACGGCGCGGGACTGATGGCGCGGGACTGATGGCGCGGGAAGGGAAGCGGCGCGCAGCGTAAGTGCTGCGCGCCGTAGTGAGGTAAGGAGGGTCAGGAGGACTCGCGCGCGGCGGGCGCCCCGCCGAACAGCACGTCGTCCCAGCTCGGGAGGCGCTTGCGCGGCTTTTCGCCGGTGCCCTCGGCCGCCGCGGAGGCCCGCCGTGGACGCAGGACGGCCAGCGACGGAACGGCCGGAACTTCCTTCGGCGCGTCCGGCTCGTCGTCGAACGCCGTCCCCTGGCCGCCGATCATCGCGGCGGCGCCGCCGACGACCGTCCGCCGCTCGCCGGGCGTGTCGAGGCCCCGGCCCGGCGAACCCGGCCGTTCGAGCGCCGCCACCAGGGCGTCCCGCCCGGCCCGGATCGGGTCGCGGCTGGGCCGGCGACCGGCGTCGGCCACCGCGGGCAGGCCGTGGCCGCCACGGGAGGTCTCGCCCCGGGTCGGCGGCGCGTCCGGCGCGGAGGTGCGGTCGGCGCACAGGTATTGCGCCATGTCGTCGTGCGGCGTGACGGACTGACGCGTCTTGTCCAGCTCCCAGATCGCCTGGGCGGTCGCCTTGCCGCTGGGCCAGGTCGCCACGACGCGCCACGTGCCGTCCTCGCGGCGGTACGCGTCCCAGGAGATCTTCTCGGCGTCGACCCCGTGCTGGGCCAGCCGGGCGTCGACGACCTCGGCGAGCGAGCCGGACAGACCGCGGTCGGCCGTCTTCAGCTTGGTACGCCGGGCGTGCTGAGCGAGCATCGCCCGCTCCTGGAGAACGGGACCGGCGTACCGCAGTACGCGGTCGACCGGAACTCCGGCGACCCGGGCGACGTCGTCGGCGCTTTCGCCACCGCGAATACGAGCCTGAATGTCTCGCGGGGACAGGGCGGCGCTGCCGTCGATCTGTCCAGCCGGGACGGTCAGGGTCGCGGTCGGGCCGGTACGCTCCGCCTGCACCGCGCCGGTGACCCGGTCGTCGATGGGCAGCGCAAGGAGACGGCCGACCTCGTCTGCGAGAACAAGAGCTTGGCCGTCCTCGGAGAGGGCGACGAACCGCACTGGCCGCATCGCTTGCCTCCGTCCCTGAGCGGACCGACGTCGGCGGGGAGATGACGCCGACGCTTCCTTGGACACGGTACGCGGTGGCCGCACATCCGCACACCCGCCACGCCGCCAGAGTTCATGTTTTGGCGAATCGATCATGTATAGGAGTGATCGATCATGGACTTGCGCACGTGACACGCCGGTTGATCACGCACGTTAGTTCATGATCGCGCAGAAAAGGCGGAGAGCGTGCGGAGGGCGTGCGGGGTCAGGGCGCGGGTTAGGAGCGGGTGACTTTGACGACGATCTCGGAGTCGCTGATGGATGTCACGTTGACGGTGAGGCCGCCGATCGTGGCGGAGGCGTCGCGTTGCACGGTGACCTCTTTGCCGCCGACGCTCAGGGTGACGGCGGAGTCGTCCGCGCTGACCACCGAGATCTGTACGCCGAGCACGCTGACCTGAGCCTTGTCGGCGTTGCGCTGGAAGGTGACGGTGCATTCGCTGGTGCTGGGGCAGTTGGCCGACGCGTTCTCGGCCGAGCAGCCCGCGAGCGTCGCGGGACCGGCGAGACCCAGGGTGAGCAGGGCGGCGGCCGTCCAGCGGGAACCGCGGCGCAGCGTGGCGATCATGTCTGCGATCATATTCGGCGAATCGGCGGGAGGGGTGCGAAAGCATGCTGGAGCAGGTCGAAACGATCGTTCGAGAGGTCGCCGAGGAGGTCGTGCTCCCGAAATTCCGGGCGCTGACCGCCGGTGAGATCGAGGAGAAATCGCCGGGTGAGCTGGTCACGGTGGCGGACCGGGCGAGCGAGGCGCTGTTGGCCAAGCGGCTCGCCGATCTCCTGCCCGGGGCCCGGATCGTCGGCGAGGAGGCGGCCGCGGCCGACCCGGGCGTACTCGATCGGCTGGCCGGGGACGAACCGGTGTGGGTGATCGACCCAGTCGACGGGACCAGTAACTTCGCCGGTGGCCGGGAGCCGTTCGGGATCATGGTCGCCCTCGTCCGGTCGGGCCGGCCGGTGCTCGGGGTGATCTACGAACCCGTGCCGGGCTCGATGACCGCCGCCGAACAAGGCTCGGGGACCTATGTGGACGGTGTGCGTACGCGGATGGGCACCGAGCCGTTGACCGTCGGTCAGCTGCGGGGCGGCGTTCTGACCCGGTTCCTCCCCGACGGCGTACGCGAGCGCGTCGAGGCCGGAGTGCCCGAGTTGGGCGCCGCGTTGCCCGGCTTCCACTGCGCCGCCCACGAGTATCGCGAGATCGTCACCGGGCGTGAGGAGTTCGCGTTGTTCTGGCGTAGCCTCCCGTGGGACCACGCCGCCGGCGCATTGATCGTTCGCGAGGCCGGGGGTGTCGTTCGTCGCTTGGACGGCACGGATTATGTCGTCGGCGACGCCCGGACGGGTCTGCTGGCCGCGCGCGATCAAACCAGCTTCGAGCTGCTGCGGAAGGCGCTCATCGACGGACTTCCGTCACATTGGGTGACCGCCTGACGAGCGATCTGGGACTGCCAGGCGCCCAGCGTGGTCAGGTACGCTGTCCGGCGGTTTCCCCGACAGGTGACCCCCCACCTGCGGTGATGAAAGGAACCGACCGTGACTCTGACGGCACTTTCACGTCGATGGCTGGCGCCGCTGCTGGCGCTCGTCGTGGGCGTGACGTTGTTCGTCACGCCTTCGGGCGCGTACGCCGAACCCGATGAGGGCGGCAACGCGACGCAGCTGATTCAGAACATCGAAGCGGCGTCGCGTGGCTACCTGGAAGCGCAGGACGGGCTGGAGGCGTCCCAGTTCAAGCAGGCCGCGCTGCAGCGGGAGTTGACCAGGGTCAACGCCGAGCTGACGCCCCTGCGCAAGGAGGTCGCCGCCATCGCGGTGGAGGCGTACACCAACGGCCGGCTCACCACGATCGGCGCGATGCTGTCGGCTTCCAGCTCCGACTCGTTCCTCGAACGGGCGACGATGCTGGAGGAGATGAACTACCGCGAGGACGACTCGCTACGCCGGCTGACCCGTCTCGAGGCGCGCGCCAAGGCCGACAAGGAAGCCATCGACGCCGAGGCGGCGATCCAGAAGGCGCAGAAGGCCGAGATGAAGAAGCGGCTCGATGCGCTCGAGCTGACGCTGTCCAAGTCCGGCGGCCGTAAGGCCGCGACCGGCTGGCTCAAGATCCCCGCGCCGAAGGCGATCCCGACCAAGCGCAACGCCGACGGGAGCCTGCCCTCCGAGGGCGCCACCGTCAGGGACCCCACCGGCACCGGCGGCAAGATCACGCCGCGGACGAAGCATGCCCTGGACGAGGCGAAGCGCGTCGGCTTCACCCGGTTCACCAAGTGCTGGCGTACGCAGAGCTGGGGTGAACATCCCAAGGGCCGGGCCTGTGACTTCTCGGTCAGTGTGGGCGGATTCGAAGGTGTGCCCAATTCGTCGGAACGCATCTACGGCGACAAGCTGGCGGCGTTCTTCATTCAGAATGCGAGAGCGCTCGGCGTCCTCTACGTGATCTGGTACCGGATGATCTGGACACCCGGCGCAGGATGGCACAACTACAGCGGGTGCTGTGGGGCGGCGGCCGAGCATCAGAATCACGTCCACCTCTCCATGTACTGAGTTATGTCGGCGGCACACATAGCTGGGCCGCCGTCGCCCACCTAACGTCTCCGGGCAACATCCCCGTAACAGTGCTGGAGACGCTGATGAGCGCTACTTATACGCGGCGGTCGCTGACTGCGGCCGCGGTGCTGGCCGTCGCCGCCGCGGCTGTGGGCTGCTCCAGCCCGCAGGACGCCGCCTCGGGCGACCAGAACTCCCCGATCAAGGTCGGCCTGGTGTACTCCCAGTCCGGCGCTCTGGCCGGCTACGGCCAGCAGTACAAGGCCGGCTTCGCCGCCGGTCTGGCGTACGCCACCAACGGCACCGGCAAGGTCAACGGGCGGACGGTCGAGGTCTCCGAGGCCGACGACGCGGGCGACCCGAACAAGGCGGTGTCGGCGGCCAAGGACATGATCGGCAAGGGCGTCAAGATCCTCGCCGGTTCGACGGCGTCCGGCGTCGCGTTGCAGGTCGCGCCGATCGCGGCGCAGAACAAGGTGCTCTTCGTCTCCGGGCCGGCCGCGACCGACGGCGTCACCGGGGTCAACCGATACACGTTCCGCTCGGGCCGGCAGTCGTACCAGGACGTGCTGACCGCCAGGTCCTTCATCGGCGACGCGACCGGTAAGAAGGTGCTCGTCTTCGCCCAGGACAGCGCGTTCGGCAAGGCCAACGAGGCGGCCGTCAAGGCGGTCATCGGCGGCGCGGGCGCCACGGTGAGCAGCATTCTCGTCCCGGCCACGGCGACCGACTTCACCCCGGCCGCTGTGCAGGCGAAGAACGCCAAGGCCGACCTGGTCTTCGTGGCCTGGGCGGGGACGACCGCGAGCGCGATGTGGCAGGCGCTGGACCAGCAGGGCGTCCTGGGGTCGACCCAGGTCGTCACGGGTCTGGACCAGAAGTCGACCTGGCCGACCTTCGGCGCGGCCGGCGGCAAGATCTCGTTCCTCTCGCACTACTTCGACGGCGCGGCGGACAACGCGGTGGCGAAGGCGGCCCGGGAGAAGGTCGGCGGCCCGCTCGACCTGTTCCACCCGGACGGCTTCACCGCGGCCCAGCTGATCGTGCGGGCGATCAGCGAGGGCGGCGACGACGTCGAGAAGCAGATCAAGGCCCTGGAGGGCTACAGCTTCGACGGGGTCAAGGGCAAGCTCACCGTCCGCGCCGAGGACCACGCGCTGCTGCAGCCGATGTTCCAGGTCAAGTTCGGTTCGAGCGGGCAGCCTGAGCTGATCAAGGCCGTGGACCCGCAGGACTGCGCGCCGCCCGCCGTGGCGATGAAGTCCTGATGTCCGACCAGGTCACCGGTGGCCCGGCGGTCCTCGCGACCGCCGGGCTCACCTGGCGCGTCGGCAACGCCACGATCGTCGACGGCGTGAGTCTGGAGCTGCGGGCGGGGGAGTTCCTCGGCGTGATCGGGCCGAACGGCGCCGGGAAGACCTCGCTGTTCAACCTGATCAGCGGACTGCGCGCGGCCTCCGCGGGCACCGTCGAGCTGCTCGGCCATGACGTCACCCGGCTCGCTCCGCATCGGCGCGCGCGGCGTGGGCTCGGCCGGACGTTTCAGGCCTCGTCGGTCTTCGCTTCGCTGTCGGTACGCGAGAACGCACGGCTGGCGGCGCAGGCCCACCACGGGGGTTCCCTGCAGGCGTGGCGTGGCACGAAGGGGTTCCCGATGGTGGCCGAGCGCGCGGACGAGTGCCTAACCGCGGTCGGGCTGGCCGATCGCGGGGAAGCCCTGGCCGGGACGCTGGCGCACGGCGAGAAGCGGAAACTGGAGATCGCCTTGCTGCTGGCCGGGTCACCCCGGGTGATGCTGCTGGACGAACCGATGGCCGGCGTCGCCGCCGAGGACGTCCCCGACCTGGTCGAGGTCATCCGCGGGCTGACCGGCCACACCGGAGGGGCCGTCCTCATGGTGGAACACCACATGGAGGTCATCCTCGGCCTCGCCGACCGGCTCGCGGTCATGCATCACGGCGCGCTGCTGGCGTGCGACGCCCCGGACGTGGTCATGGCCAACCCGGTCGTGCAGGAGGCGTACCTGGGGGAGGAACTGTGAGCGTTCTCCAGGTTCGTGACCTCTCGGTCGTCCTCTCCGGACTCAGCATCCTGCAGGGCGTCTCGTTCGACGTCGCGTCGACCGGCGTCACCGTGCTGCTCGGGCGCAACGGCGTCGGCAAGACCACCACGCTGCGGGCGATCCTCGGGCTCGTGCCCGCCATCGGTTCGCTCACTTTCGACGGCGACGAGATCGTCGGCCGCCGGACGCACGAGCTGGTCCAGAAAGGCCTCGGCTATGTGCCGGAGGACCGCTGCGTCTTCGCCGGGCTGACGGTCGCCGAGAATCTCCGGCTGGCCGAACGCACCAAGAATTCGGCGTACGACCTGGTCTTCGACCTGTTCCCCGAGCTGAAGAAGCGCGCGAGCCAGAAGGCCGGCTCGCTGTCGGGCGGGCAGCAGCAGATGCTCGCGCTGGGCCGGGTCCTGCTCACCGAGAACCGCCTGCTGCTCGTCGACGAGCCCACGAAAGGTCTGGCCCCCAAGGTGGTCACGGAAGTGGCGGACGCGCTCGCACGGGTCGCGGTCCGCGTCCCGATCCTGCTGGTCGAGCAGAATCTCGCCGTGGTACGCCGATTGGCGGGCGACGCGGTGGTCCTCGCCGCGGGCAAGGTCGCCTGGACCGGCGGCGCGTCGGAGCTGCTCGGCGATCACGAGCTCACCAAGTCCCTCCTGGGCGTGGGGAGTCACTCATGAGCGGCCGAAGGCTGATCATCGGACGGTGCAGGTGGACTCATGCGGTCGCCGGCCGCAGGACGGTGATCGCATGAGCACTGTTGTTCTGCTGGCGGTGACCGGGCTCGGTCTGTCGGCGCTCTACTTCCTCATCGCGTCCGGGTTGTCGCTCGTCTTCGGCCTGGCCGACGTCCTCAACTTCGCGCACGGCTGGTTCCTCACCGTCGGTGCGTACGCCGCCTATTGGGCGACGCCGAAGGTCGGGTTCGCCGGGGGAGTCGCGGCCGGTGTCCTGGCCGGGGCGGGGGTGGCCGCGCTCGTGGAGCTGGTCATGATTCGCCCGCTCTACAAGCGAACGATCGCCCAGGTGCTCGTCACCGTCGGGTTGTCGCTCGCCGGGGTGGCGCTGTTCCAGGCGTTGTTCAGCCCGGACGCGCGCATCTTCCCGAGCCCGAAATGGACTCAGCAGGTCGTGGACTTCCTCGGTGCCCGCATCCCGGTCAAATCGTTGCTGCTCATCGCGGGTGCCGTGGTGGTGCTCGCGGCGCTGCTCGCGTTCCTGCGCTGGACCCGGTACGGCCTGATCATCCGGGCCGGTGTGGAGAACCGGGAGATGGTGACGGCCCTGGGCATCGACGTCCGGAAGGCGTTCACCCTCGTCTTCGCGATCGGCGGCGCGGCGGCCGGACTGGCCGGGGCGCTCGGCGGGGTGTACTTCGAATCCGTGTCGCCCACCGGCGGCGCGTCCCTGTTGATCTTCGCCTTCATCGTGGTCGTCATCGGCGGCATGGGCTCCATCACCGGCTCGGCCGTCGCCGCGGTCGCCGTGGGCCTGCTCCAGCAGTTCGTGAACTACTACGGCTCAGCCGGGGCGGGCGACGTCTGCGCCGTGGCGCTGCTCGCGATCGTCCTCCTCGCCCGGCGGCAAACGAGGCAAGCATGACCTATCTGCGGAGATACTGGCCCTTCGGCGCGGTCGCCCTCCTGGCGTTCCTCCCGTACGCCGGCATCAGCGTCCCCGGCGTCTTCGACGGGCCGCTGAACAGCCCGGGAACGCTGCAACTACTGGCGTTGTGCCTGCTCTTCGGCGGGCTGGCGACCGGATACGACCTGCTCTTCGGGCGTACGGGGTTGCTCAGTTTCGGGCACGCGTTGTTCGTGGCGCTCGGTGCGTACGGGGCCGACGTGCTGATCAGCAAGGCCGGCCTGCCCCTGGGCATCGCCGCCCCGGCCGCGATCCTCCTCGGCACCACGGTCGCCGCCGCCGTCGGCGCGATCGCGTTGCGGGTCACCGGCATCGCCTTCGCCATGGTGACGCTCGCCTTCGCCCAGGTCGGGGCGATCCTGGCGGCTCGGGACGCGTGGGGGCTCACCGGTGGGGACGAGGGACTGGCGTTGGACGTCTCCGGATTGCCGTCCGGACTCGTCGGCGTGGTCAACACCTACAAGCTCTATTGGGTGAGTCTGGCGTACCTGGTGATCGTCATGATCGTGGTGCGGCGGACCGTGACCTCACCGACCGGCCGGGTACTCGCGGGCCTGCGAGACGACGAGCGGCGAGTCGGCGTGCTGGGCCTGAACCCCTACGTCTTCAAGCTCTTCGCCTTCGTCCTCGCGGGCGCGTTGGCGGCGGCGGGCGGGGTCGTGCACCTGCTGCTCGTGCAGGGCGCCGATCCCAAGATCGCCGGAAGCGAGCTGACGTTGTCGCTGCTCGTCATGGTGGTCCTCGGCGGCCCCGGTACGCGCTACGGCCCGCTCCTGGGCGGTGTGCTCTACACCTACCTGGATTACCGGCTCACTCACGTTGCGGGTGGGCTGCCCGGACCGCTGAAGCAGCCGTTGTTCGTGCTCGGCGTGATCTTCATCCTCGCCGTGTACTTCTTTCCCGGCGGCATCGCTCAGCTCCGGCTGCGCGCTTTGCGCCGCTCCGTCTCTTGACGAGGCCTCCCCTTCAGCGCTGGATCAGGGTTCTGGGTCGAATCTTGCACCAAGATTCGACCCAGAACCCTGATCTGCAGGGAGATCACAGGCCGGGGCCGTGGCCGGCCGGAATCGTGCCGAGCCGACCGGCCTGGAAGTCCTCGAACGCCTGCATCAGCTCGGCCTTGGTGTTCATGACGAACGGCCCGTACGCCGCGATCGGCTCCCGGATCGGCTGCCCGCCCAGGATGAGGACGTCGAGCTTCGGACTGCGCGACTCCTGCCGGGGCGCGGCCTCGATGGTCAGCGCTCCGCCGGAGCCGAAGACCGCCAGTTGGCCGAGGCGTACCGGCTGCTTCTTCGCGCCCACGAAGCCGGAACCGGCGAGGGTGTAGACGAGCGCGTTGAAGTCCTCCCGCCAGGGCAGCCGCAGCTGGGCACCGGGCTCCACAGTGGCATGGATCAGCGTGATCGGCGTATGCGTCACCCCCGGCCCGGGGTGGCCGTCCAGGTCACCGGCGATGACGCGGATCAGCGAGCCGCCG
>JABFYB010000790.1 GCA_013361475.1 Hamadaea sp. | reverse complement strand
TAATGGTTAGGCAAACTGTCTAACCATTCGAGCTCTGGAGGTCAGATGAAGCGATACGCAAGGGGTCTAGCCCTAGCGGCGGGCCTGGCACTCGTGGCGGCTCTCACGCCGGCGTCGCCCGGCGCGGCCGCCGTCACCCGGTACGAGGCCGAGAACGCGACGGTGTCGCAGGGCGTAGTCGAGGCCAACCACCTCAACTACTCCGGCACCGGCTTCGTCAACGGGGACAACGTCGTGGGCAGCTACACCGAGTGGACGGTGAACGCCGCGAGCGCGGGCACGGCCACCCTGACGATCCGCTACTCCAACGGCACCACGACGGGCCGCCCGGCCGACATCGCGGTCAACGGCACCGTGATCGCGGCGGCGTCGGCGTTCGGGAGCACGACCACCTGGGACACCTGGGCGAACAAGACCGTGACCGCCGCCGTCACTGCCGGGTCCAACACCGTCCGCGTGACCGCGACGACCGCGAACGGCCTGGCCAACCTGGACTACCTCGACGTCGACATCACCGCCGCGGCGACCGACTACCAGGCCGAGAACGCCGTGCTCTCGCAGGCCGCGGTGGCCACCAATCACACCGGCTACACCGGCTCCGGCTTCGTGGACTACACCAACGTGGTGGGGTCCTACGTGGAGTGGACGGTGAACGCGGCTGCTGCGGGCAGCCAGACCCTCACCTTCCGGTACGCCAACGGCACCACCGTCGACCGGCCGATGGACATCGCCGTCAACGGCACGGTGGTCGCGGCCGGCGCCTCCTTCCCGGCCACCGCGAACTGGGACACCTGGACCACCAAGGCGGTCACCGCTTCGCTGGTCGCCGGAGCCAACACCATCCGGGCCACGGCGACCACGGCGAACGGCGGACCCAACGTCGATCTGCTCAGTGTGACCGGCGGTGGTGGCGGGGGAGACACTCAGGCGCCGACCGTCCCGGGCAACCTGCGGTCGACCGGGGTCACCTCCTCCAGCGTGAGCCTGGCCTGGGACGCGTCGACCGACAACGTGGGCGTCACCGGGTACGACGTGTACCGGGGTGGCGTACACGCCACCACCGTCACGGGCACGACGGCCACCGTGGGCGGGCTGGCTGCGGCGACGGCGTACACGTTCACCGTGAAGGCGCACGACGCGGCGGGCAACAGCTCGGCCGCCTCGAACTCGGTCACCGCCACCACCAGTGGCAGCACCGGCGGTCCGGCCGTGCCGTTCGGCAGCCACCTGTTCGCGTACGCCGCCGGCATGCTCAAGCCGAGCGGATCGCAGTCCACCCTGGACCAGGCGGTGGTGACCCTCTACACCAAGTGGAAGGCGAACTTCGTCAAGCAGAACTGCGGCAACGGCTGGTACGAGACCATCTCGCCGGACGCCGACCACCCGTACGTCGCCGAGGGCCAGGGTTACGGCATGGTCATCACAGCGACGATGGCGGGCGCCGACGCCAACGCCAAGACGATCTTCGACGGCATGGTCAAGTACGTGCTGGCCCATCCGTCGGTCAACAACGGCGACCTGCTCGCAGCCGAGCAGGACACCAGTTGCACGAGCGTCAACGGGTCGGACTCGGCCACCGACGGCGACATGGACGTGGCGTACGCACTCCTGCTGGCCGACAAGCAGTGGGGGAGCGCGGGTACCTACAACTACAAGCAGCTCGCGATCAAGCGCATCAACGCCATCAAGGCCAGCGAGATCAACCCGACGACGAACCTGCTGAAGCTGGGCGACTGGAGCAGCTGCTGCGACGCGCTGTACTACACGACCCGACCGTCCGACCACATGATCGACCACATGCGGGCGTTCCGAGTGGCGACCGGCGACTCGGCCTGGGACACGATCCGCAGCGCCCACCAGACGCTCATCACCAACCTCCAGGCCCAGTACGCGCCCAGCACCGGGCTCCTGCCGGACTTCGTCATCACGACGAACACGACGCCGAAGCCGCCGACGGGGGAGGTCCTGGAAGGCCCGAACGACGGCAAGTACTACTGGAACTCCTGCCGTACGCCGTGGCGCCTCGGTGCGGATGCCGTCACCAGCGGCAACTCCGCCTCGCTGACCTCGGCCCGCAAGCTCAACACCTGGATCAAGTCGAAGACCGGCGGCAACCCCGCGAGCATCGTGGACGGCTACTCCCTGAGCGGGGCCAACCTCGACTCCGGCAACGACGCCTGCTTCTACGCGCCGTTCGCGGTCGCGGCCATGACCGACTCCGGTAGCCAGGCCTGGCTGGACGCCCTGTGGAACCACATGGTGACGCGGTCGTTCGGCAGCACCGAGTACTACAATATGTCCGTCCAGCTGCAGGTGATGATCGTGGTCTCCGGCAACTACTGGGTGCCGTAGCCGCTGCCCTCGGCCCGCTCTCTCCTCGATGGGAGGAGGGAGCGGGCGCGGGCGTACGCGTCGAGCACGCCGCGAACAGGCGTCATCACGTGGGAGTCGGCCACCTCGGCGACGGCGGCCCGAAGCCGGGCGTGCGCCCGGCGTCCCTTGCGCCGGGCGGCGAGCCGGACGATCGGCCGGACCACCAAGGCGAGGAGGAGGCCGGTGAGCAGACCGGCGCCGAGCAGGAAGGTGGGCAGCGGAACCCGCCCGACCTCCGGCATCGGGATCTCCGGCAGGGCGAGCGCGAACATGACGTACCGGACGACCAGCCAGAGCAGTCCGGCGACGACGGCCAGGGCGGCTATCCACTGCAGGACGCCGAAGACGCGCCACCAGGCCGGATTGCGCCCCACCTTCAGATCGGTACGCGCGACGGCGAGGTCCAACGCATCGGCCAGGTCCGCCCGGCGCGATCGGGCCGCCGTACGCAGAGCGTCCTGCCACGGCGAGGCCAACGAGGTTCCGGCGTCGTCGGCGATCCGGCGTACGGCGAGGTCGGCTTCGGCCTGAGCGGCCGGGGCGGCCGGACCGAGGGAGGTGGCCCCCACGACGGAACCGGCCGACGACGAGCCGAGCCGCAGCCGCTGCAACGGATCAGCGCGGAATCGCCGGACCCACCGAGCGAACGGCCACCCCGTCGCCTTCCGCGCCCGATGCACGTACGCCTGCTCGGTGGCCGACGCGACCAGCGGCACCCCGGCGGCGTGGGCGAGCGCGTCGACCAAGGCCTTCGCCGAGCCTCGGTCGAGGGACGGCCCGGGCGCGGCGACGAGCGGCTGCAACTGCGCCGAGACCGTGGTGACATCGGCGTCGAGCCGGCGGAGCGCTGCCTCTCGCCGACGGACCGCGGCACTCAACCGGGACACCAGGGGATCCACACCTGGCGGCCCGACGGCCGACGTGGCGACGACCGGTACGCCCGCCAGCCCGTCGGCGGACAACAGCTCGTCCAAATCGGACAGACACTCCCGGAGCTCGTCCGGCGACAACAAATCGGCCTGATGCAACGCCACGACGGTCACGTTCTTGTGTGCGGCGAACTGTTCCAGATACTGCCGGTGGACCACCTTGTCGGCGTACTTCTGGGGGTGCAGCACCCAGACGATCAGGTCCACGACCGCCAGCAGCCGGTCGACCTCCACCCGATGGGACGCCTCCACGGAGTCGTAGTCCGGCAGGTCGAGCAGGACCAGCCCGTCCAGGTCGCCCGCGGGCACGGCGTACCGCTTGCCGACGTCCAGCCAGTCCAGCAGCTGGTCCGCGCCGGAACCCCAGACGCAGGCGTACGTCTCACCGGTGGTCGGGCGGCGTCGCCCGGCGGGGGAGAGGTCGACGCCGGCGAGCCGGTTGAACAGGGTGGACTTGCCGCTGCCGGTCGCACCCGCCAACGCCACGACGGTATGCGCCCGGGACAGCGCCAGCCGCTCGCCGGCCCGGTCCACGATCGACTGAGCCGATGTGAGCTCCTCGGCGGGCAGGTACGGCGACGTCGTCTCGACGAATTGCCGGAGCGCGCCGATCCGATCCACCACGGAATCCAGCTTCACCGCGCCTCCCCCAGCCGGGCCTGCGCGACAGCCGCAGCCGCCGCTCGCAGGGTCGACCCGGCCGAGCGGTCGATCCCGGAGTCGTCGAGCACCGCCCGGAACCGGTCGGCCTCCTCGTCGAGGAGGGCGTCGACGCGGTCCAGCAGATCCTTGCGGGCCTTCGCGGCGAGCTGCCGCACTGCCTGGTCGCCGAAGATCGCCTCCAGCACTTTCTGCGCGGCGATCGTCGTACCGGCGCCGACGGCGATCTCCGCGCCGGTCGGGATGAACGCCGTCGCCGCGAAGACGCTGATCATCACGACCAGACCCAGCCCGTTCACCGCGTACGCCCCGGCCCGGGCGTAGGCGATGCGATTCCCCGATTCCGCCCGCACGAGTTCCAGAACCGAGCGCTGCCAATCGCGTACCAGTCGATCCAGCCGAAGGCCGAGATCCTCCGCCGGAGCCGCCAGCTCGCCATGCGCCTTGAGCAGCGCGGACCCGGCCGGATGCGCGCGCCACGCGGCCGCAGTCTGCTCGGCGGCGTCGGCCGCCGCGCCGCGCACGAACGTGACCACACCGGATTCCAGCGCGGTTTGAAACTGCTCGGCAGGCCGCGGGCGGCCGGTGACGGCGTCGACGACCCGGTCCCGCCAGCGCGCGACGCGAGCCTGGAGCCCGCGCATGAACTCGCCCGCGCCGACCAGCTCCTGCCAGCGCGCCAGCACCTCGCCCCGCAGCAGCGCGCCGTCGCGGATGCCGCGCTCGACCGACTTCCCCGCCTCCTCGTACGCCGACCGCGCCGACGTCTCCAGCGTCTCGGCCGCCTCGACCTGGGCATCGGCGGCCGCCGCGAGGGTGGCGACGGTCGGATCGAGCGCGGCGACCGCGCCGTCCACCGTCTGGCGAACCACCGCCGCGCGATCCGCCGCCGACCGGGCCAGCGAGTCGAGCCAGCCGCGCACCTCGGCGACCACCGGTTCCGGGAGCAGCCGTTGGCTGTCCAAAGTGGTCTCCGGAACGACGAACATCGGCGCCTCGCCGAAGCCGTTCTCGGCCAGCATCTCGGTCAGATGAGGCGTCACCTCGGCGTCCGCGTCCGCGGGCAGCCGGTCGAGCACCAACGCGATCGCGGTGCCCCGCGCCCGCGCGTCCCGCAGCAGCTCCCACGGCACGGCGTCGGCGTAGCGGGTCGCGGTGGTCACGAACAGCCACAGATCCGCGGCGGCGAGCAGCCGCTCGGCGAGCGCGCGGTTGCTCTCCACGACCGAGTCGATGTCCGGGGCGTCCAGCAACGCCAGGCCCGCGGTCAGCCGCTCGCTCGGCACGATCCGCAGCCCGCCTTCGCCCGACGTGGTACGCCCCAGGCCGGGCAGCAGGTGCGCCTCGGAGAACCAGGCGGCGTCGTCGGGGTGGCAGACCAGCACGGGATCGCGAGTCGTCGGCCGCCGGGCCCCGGCAGCGCTCACCGGCTCCCGCACGATGCTGTTGACCAGAGTGGACTTACCCGCGCCCGTCGAACCGCCGACGACGACCAGCAACGGCGCGTCGAGCCGGGCGAGCCGGGGCAGCAGATAGTCCTCGAGCTGCGCCCGCGTGGCGGCGGCCGTTCTCGCCGCCTCGCCCGCATCGGGCAGGCTCAGCGGATATCGCGTCGCCGCGAG
>JABFYB010000429.1 GCA_013361475.1 Hamadaea sp. | reverse complement strand
GCCTTCAGCACGACGGGATAGCCGATCCGTTCCGCAACCGCCACGGCCTCGTCGGCGTCGCATACCGGCTCGGCTTCGGTGAAGGCGACCTCCGGTAAGAGGGCCCGACCGGCGAAATACCAGTCGCCTGGCGGCACGCTGTCCACAGTCGACGGAATCGGCGGGATGCCCCGCACCGGACGCGCCGCGTGGGCGAGCGCACCGATCGCGTGCTCGACGGCAGGCCAGACGGGAATCCCGGCCGCCATGAGCCGCCGTACGCTCGCCGACGGCCCACCGGGCGGGAATCCGGCGAAACTGTGCACCACCACGGGTACGCCCGACTCGGCGGCCCGGGCGGCGATCTCGTCCGCCACCGCCAGCTCGGTCGCCGCCATCGCCGGATCGTCCGCGCTGTAGCCGCCGAAATACCCCGTGAGCAGCACACAGTCGACGTCACCGGCGGCCGCTGAGGCGGCGACCGCCTGGGCGTACGCGGACATGTCCCGCTCCCCAGCTCCGGCGAGGTCCACCGGCGGCCGGGGAACGGACAGCCCGGCCGCGATCGCCAGATCAGCCGCGAGGACGCCGTGCCCGCCACCGTCGCCGACGACGCCGAGGCGACCGCCCCGGATCCTCGGCGCCACCCGGCATGCCTCGATCAGCTCGGTCGGCGTACGCACCAGCCGGATCCCCGCGTCGCGGCAGCCCGCCGCCAGCACCGCGTGATCGCCCGCGAGCGCGCCGGTGTGCGTACTCGCGGCGGCCGCGCCCATCGGTGAACCCCCGGCGGCCAGGAGCGCCACCGGAATTCCGCGCTCGACGATCCCGGCCGCCTGCTCGAGCAGCGCCCGGCCGTCGGTGAGGTCTTCGAGGTAGAGCGCGATCGCCCGGGCGTCGCCGTGCTGAGGCAACAGGTCGGCCGCGCGCAGTCCGGCGCAGTCGCCGAGCGAGGCGAACCGCCGGAATCCCAGTCCGGACCGGCGTGCGATCGCGCCGAGTTCCAGCGCCAGGTTCCCGCTGTGGGAGAACAATGTGACGTCGCCCGGTGGCAGCTCGCCCCACAGCAGACTCAGGCCGCTCCGGGAGTCGTAGACGCCGAGACAGTTGGGGCCGAGCAGGGTCGCGCCCTGATCGCGTACCACTTGGGCGACCTGACGGGACTCGGAGCGGGACAGGCCGGCGGTGATCCCGACGACGGACCGAGCGCCCGCGGCCAGCGCGGTGTCGACGGCCGCCGCGAATCCCGTGGCCGGCACCGCGATCACGGCGAGGTCGATCGGCCGCTCGGGCGCCGGGGTGAACTCGACGGTATGCAGGCGGCCTGGCCGGGGGTTGATCAGTTGAACGTCCACACCGGACCGCAACGCGCCTTCGGCGAGGTGGCGACCCCACGAGCCGGGCTTGGCCGAAGCGCCGAAGACGGCGATCGAGTCCGGCGCGAAGAGGGGATTCACGGCAGGAACCTCGAAATGATGAGCCGCTGGATGTCGGAGGTGCCCTCCTCGATCTCCTCCAGCTTGGCGTCGCGCATCCACTTCTCGGCGAGGTATTCGCGCGAGTAGCCCCAGCCGCCGAGGGTCTGGACCGCCGCCCACGAGCAGAGCATCGCCGTCTCACTGGCGGTCAGCTTGGCCATGGCGGACTCCGCCGCGCACGGCAGCCCGGCGTCGAGACGCTTGGCCGCGCGCCAAGTGAGCAGGCGCGACGCCGCGATCTTGGTGGCCATGTCGGCTAGCCGGAAGGCGACCGCCTGGTGCTCGATGATCGGCTTGCCGAACTGGACCCGGTCACGGGCATAGCTCGTGGCGAGATCCAGGCAGGCCCGGGCGAGCCCGGTGGCCGACGCGGCGAGCACGGTCCGCGAGATCTCGAAGGTACGCATCAAGCCGTGAAAGCCGCGGCCCTCGTCGCCGAGCCGGTCCTCCTCGGGCACGAAGACGCCGTCGAGGAAGATCTCGGTGTTGGTGATCGCACGCTGGCCCATCTTCTTCATCGGTTGCCCGAAGCTCAGCCCGTCCCGGTGCTTGTCCAGCAGGAACGCCGTGACACCCCGGGCACGCTTCGCCGGATCGACGGTGGCGAAGATCACGTAGTGCTCCGCGACGCCGCCGTTGGAGATCCACGCCTTCTGGCCGGTCAGCCGGTAGCCGCCGCTGGTCTTCTCCGCGCGCGTGGTGATCGCGGCCGAGTCGGAGCCGACGCCCGGTTCGGTCACCGCCAGCGCCGTCATCGGCGGGTTCGGCCCGGTCAGGGGACGCAGCCAGCGCTCCTTCTGGGCCCCGGTGCCCAGTTCGAGGATCGGGTCGGCGAAGAACCCGTTCGAGGTGAGCAGGTTGCCGATCGCGGCGTCGGCCGCGCCCAGTTCCTCCTGCACGAGGCACTGGGTGAACACGTCGGTCGCGCCGCCCCCGCCGTACGCGGTGGGCAGCATGAAGTCGGTGATCCCGGCGGCCGCTGCCGCACGCCACAGCTCCCAGGGCGTCGCCGTGTCGGCCTCGTCGACCTCCCGGGCCACCGGCCGGATCTCACGCGCGCCGAACTCCCGGCACAGGTCGAGCAGGTCACGCTGCTCGTCGGTCAACGGCACGAGGTCGGTCGGGAGGTCCACCGCGACTCCTTACTGATCGGTGAGTCAGTAGACCGCTCGGCCGCGGGGCTGTCAATGCCGACCGCATTCCCGACGGCTCGGACGAGCCCTCCCGGCGCTCCGGATACTCTCCATGACGTGCTGTTTCGGACCTGGGAAGCGTCGGCGGACTCCTCCGTCGTGATCCAGGGCGACCACGTGCTCGTCGCCGCCCACGCCCTCGTCCGGCAGGTGCTCGCCGATCCGGAGACCTTCGCGCCGGACAACGCCCTCGACGCGGTGACCCCGATTCCGGTCGCGGCTTTACGCGTACTGGCCGGGCACGGGTTCCGGCTGCCGCCGACGCTGGCCAACAACGGCACCCCGTCGCATCCGGCGATCCGGACGCTGGTGGAACAGGCGCTGCACCCGCATCGAGTGGCGGCCCAGGCCGACTGGCTGACCGGCGTGGTCCGGCGGCGGGTGGCCACCCTGGCGGACCGGCTGCGGTCCGGCGAGACCGTCGACCTGTACGCCGACCTCACCTCGGACCTGCCGCTGCTGGTGCTCGCCCGGCTGGTCGACCTCCCCGACGACGACGTACGCGTCGTGAAGGAGTTCTCCCGGGCGGCACTCGAACTCTTCTGGGCCCCCGTCGACCTCGACCGGCAGCTCGCCCTGGCCGAGACGGTCGGCCATTACCACGCCGTCCTCCGCAAGCACGCCGAGCAGGGCGAGGGCATGATCGCCGAGCTCCGTGCCCTCGGCGACCCCGATCTCGTCGTCGGTGCGCTGTTCTTCCTGCTCGTCGCGGGTCAGGAGACGACGTCGCAGTTCCTCACCCTGCTGCTGCACCGGCTGACCGAGGAACCGTCCGTCGTGACCGGGCTCGCCCGCGGCACGATCCGGGTCGACGACGTCGTCGAAGAAGGTCTCCGGCTCGTCCCGCCGATCACCACCTGGCGCCGGGTCGCCACCCGGCCGGTCTCGCTGGGCGGGGTCGACGTCCCCGCCGGCGCGTCGATCCTGCTCTGGCTGGCCGAAGCCGGCCGCGACCCGTCGGTGACGGCGTACCCGCACGACTTCGTCCCCGGCCAACGGGGGTCTCGGCGGCACCTGGCCTTCGGCGCGGGCGCGCATCGGTGCATCGGCGCTCAGCTGTCGCGCATGGAGGCGGCCGTCGTCGTCGCCGAAGCCGCCTCCCTCGTACGCGAAACCGAGGTCGTCCGGGCTCCGTGGTGCCCCGACAACCTCAGCTTCCGTATGCCCGACGCCTTCCAGATCCGGCGTCGCTGATCAGTTGAGCGCTCCGGCGAGGGCTACGACGATCGGGCCCATCAGCGGCAGCACCACGTTCGACAAGGCGTACACGATGGTGTAGCTCATCAAGGGCGTGGCGTTGCCCGCCGCCTGCTGGACCGCCGTGGCGGCCGGGGTGGAGCATTGCTGACCGGCCACCGCGCCCAGGGTGAGCGGCGCGGGCAGCTTCATGATCTTCCAGGCGACGATCAGCGAGATCGACGCCGGGATGAGCGTGACGAGGATGCCGGAGATCGGCAGGGCCCACCCGAACTTCTTGATCAGGTCGACCGCCTCCGGCCCCGACGACAGGCCCACCGCGCAGATGAAGGTGGCGAGGCCGAGGTCCTTCACGACCTGCGCCGCCGCCGGGTGGTACTGCCCCCGCTTCGGGTTCTTCGCCCGCAGCCAGCCGAAGAGCAGGCCCGAGAGCAGACAGCCGCCGCCGGTGCCGAGCGAGAGCGGGATGTCGCCCAGCGGCACCTCGATCTTGCCGATGAGCATGCCCAGGATGATGCCGATCGAGATGAAGACGATGTCCATCTTCACGGTCGGATCGATCTTGAAGCCGACCCGCGGCACGAACTTGTTCAGGTCGCTCTTCATCCCGGTGAACTTGAGCGTGTCGCCGGTGTTGATCTGGGTGCCGTTCTGGACCGGCAGGTTGTGGTCCATCCGGGTGATGCCGGTCAGGAAGATGCCGTGGCGATCCGCCACCGGGATGGACTCCCGCAGGTCGCCGAGCGACTTGCCGCCGTATCCGGGCGCGGTGAGGACGGCCTCCTGGACGTCGAGGTCGACGTTGAACCCGCTCACGCTGGCCCGCTCCGGGCCGATGATCTGGTCGGCGTCGAGCAGACCTTCCCGGCGGCCGTTGAACAAGACCAGGTCGCCGGAGGTCAGCCGGGTGTCCGGCTGCACCGGGACCGCCTCGCCCTGGCGCTGGATGCGTTCGACGACCACCCCTTGACCCAGCACGTTCTCGACCTGCCGCACGGTCTGCCCGGAAGCCATGGTCACCTCGTGCGCCCGGCCGACGACCTCCGGCAACGCCGGGGTGGCGCCTTCCTCGTCCGAGCCGCCGCCCAGCTTCTTCCAGAGCTTCTCGGCCTCCTCGCGCAGGTTGATCCGCATGAGGGCCGGGGCGATCTGGCTGGTCAGCAGCACGATCGTGATCAGGCCCATGATGTAGGAGATCGAGTACGCCGTACCGACGTTGGCTTGGAGGATCTTGATCTGATCCGCCGGCAGATCGAGTTTGCCGATGGCATCGGTCGCCGTGCCGACCACCGCCGACTCCGTCGCGCCACCGGCGAGCAGACCGGCCGCCGTGCCCTGGTCGAGTCCGAGGATGACGGTCGCCAGGCCCACGACGAGCAGGATGGTGACCACCTCGATCAGCGTGAAGACGCCGTACTTCAGGCTGGCCTTGTTGAGGCTGGCGAAGAAGGACGGGCCGCTCATGTAGCCGAGGGTGAAGATGAACATGGCGAACGCGATGTTCTTCACCTGACTGTTGAGCGTCACGCCGAGCATGCCCACGAAGATCGCGACGATCAGCGTACCGGCGACGCCGCCCAGCGAGATCTTCCAGAACTTGATCTTCCCGATCGCGAAGCCGAGCGCCAGGCAGACGAAGAGCACCAGCCCGTCAACCGACTTGAACAGATCGGTCAGCCAGTCCTTCACCGCTTCGACCCGGCCTTGGCCGGAGCCTTCTTGGCTGTCGTGGTCTTCTTGG
>JABFYB010000695.1 GCA_013361475.1 Hamadaea sp. | reverse complement strand
GAAGTGCGTCAGCCGGATGGTTGCCAGCAGGCTACTCGCCAGTAGCATGTCGGCATGAAGCTTGGACTCAGCCTCGGCTATCAGACCGCGTGGTCCACCCCGGCGGATCATCTCGCCCTCGCCCAGGAGGCCGACCGGCTCGGCTACGCCGTCGTGTGGGCGGCGGAGGCGTACGGCTCGGACTCGCCCAGCATGCTGGCCTGGATCGCCGGGCAGACCGAGCGGATCGACGTCGGCACCGCCGTCATGCAGATCCCCGCCCGGACGCCCGCCGCGACCGCGATGACCGCCGCGACCATCGACGCGCTGAGCCGTGGCCGATTCCGGCTGGGTCTCGGCGTCTCCGGCCCGCAGGTCTCGGAGGGCTGGCACGGCGTCCGCTACGGCAAGCCCCTGGCGCGTACGCGGGAATTCGTCGACATCGTGAAGCTGGCGCTCGGCCGGAAGACCGTCGAGTACCACGGCGAGCACTACGAACTGCCGTTGCCGGGTGGTCCGGGCAAGGCGCTGAAGCTGAGCTTCCACCCGCCACGCGAGCACGTGCCGATCTATCTCGCCGCGATCGGGCCGAAGAACCTCGAGCTGGCGGGCGAGATCGCCGACGGCTGGCTGGCCATCTTCTACTCCCCGGAGTACGCCGAGGAGCAGCTGGCCTCGATCGCCAAGGGCCGGGCGAAGGTCGGCAAGACGCTGGACGGCTACGACGTCGTGCCCAGCGTTCCGGTCGTCGTCGGCGACGACGACTCACCTGAGGGCCTGGCCACCTGTGCCGAGCTGATCCGGTGGTACGCCGCGCTCTACGTCGGCGGCATGGGTAGCCGGGAGCAGAACTTCTACAACCAGCTCGCGACGCGGATGGGCTACGGCGACGCCGCGCGCGAGGTTCAGGACCTGTATCTGGCCAAGCGTCATCGTGATGCGGCGGCGGCGATTCCGTTCGAGTTCATCGACCGGACCAGCCTCATCGGTCCGAAGGAGAGGATCGCGGCCCGGCTGCGTGACTACGCCGCCGCGGGGGTGACTACGCTCTCGGTGTCGCTCTTCGCCGCGGACGCGGAATCCGGAATGGCGACACTGCGTACGCTCGCAGAGGCGTTGGAGCTTTCGGGAGTGGGAGAGTAGATGTCGGAGATCGAGGTCTGGCAGTCGGTGGTGCTCGGCGTCGTGGAGGGGATCACGGAATTCCTCCCGGTGTCGTCGACGGGGCACCTGACCATCACCGAGCAGCTGCTGGGGCTCGACATCAAGGACGAGGCGGTGACCGCGTACACGGCGGTCATCCAGATCGGCGCGATCTTCGCCGCCATCATCTACTTCTTCAAGGACATCGTCCGGGTCGTGAAGGCGTGGGTCCGGGGGCTGTTCTCGGCCTCGGCGCGGCAGGAGCCCGACTGGCGGTTCGCCTGGTACGTCATCGTGGGGTCGATCCCGGTCGGCATCGTCGGCTTCCTCGCCCAGGATCTGATCAAGGGCGGTCTGCGCAGCCTCTGGGTCGTCGCGGCCGCCCTGATCCTGTGGAGCGTCCCGATGGCCTTCGCCGAGCACGCGGCGACGCAGATCAAGGGCGAGCAGGGCCTGACCATGAAGGACTCGATCATCATCGGGTTCACCCAGTGCCTGTCGCTGATCCCGGGCGTCTCCCGGTCGGGTGCGACGATCACCGCCGGTCTGCTGCGCGACCTCGATCGGGTGACGGCCACCCGGCTGTCGTTCCTGCTCGGCATTCCGGCGCTGACCGCGGCTGGGCTGTACGAATTGAAGGACGCGATCTCCGGGCCGTCGGTGTCGACCGTCGCCCTGATCGTCGGCACCGTCGTGAGCTTCGTGGTGGCGTACGCGGCGATCGCGTGGCTGCTCAAGTACGTCGCCCACCACTCGATCATGGTGTTCGTCTGGTACCGCGTCGCCCTCGGGCTGGGCATCATCGCCCTGCTCGTCACTGGGGCGATCACGGCGTACTGAGAAAAACTAGACTTCTGCCGTGACCATCGTTCTGCTGCTCCGCCATGGGCGTACGACGGCGAACGCCGACGGCGTCCTCGCCGGCGACCTGCCCGTGGAGCTGGACGAGCGCGGCCGGCAGCAGGCGGAGGCGGTCGGGCGGCGGCTCGCGGGCCTGCCGCTGGCGGCCGTCGTGACCAGCCCGCTCAAGCGCTGCCGCCAGACGCTCGAACTCGCGCTGCCCGGCGTCGCCCCCGTCGTCGAGGCCGGGCTCACCGAGTGCGGCTACGGCGCCTGGGTCGGCCGCAAGCTGTCGGAGTTGGCCAAGGACCCGTTGTGGGCCACGGTTCAGCAGCATCCGGCGGCCGTGACCTTCCCCGGCGGCGAGTCCATGGCGGCGATGGCGACGCGTGCGGTGGCCGCTGTTCGCAGCTGGGACGCGCGGGTCGAAGCCGAACACGGCGCGGACGCGATCTGGGTCGCGTCCAGCCACGGCGACGTCATCAAGGCGATCGTGGCCGACGCGCTCGGCCTGCACCTCGATCTGTTCCAGCGGATCTCGGTCGATCCCGGGTCGATAACGGCGATCCGCTACACGCCGAGCCGTCCGTTCGTGTTGCGGCTGTCGGACACCGGCGGCGACCTCCAGAGCCTCGTCCCGGCGAAGCGTCCGGCCGCTGACGAGGTTCCAACCGGCGACGCGGCCGTCGGCGGCGGCACCGGCTGAGTCAATCCGTCTGCTGGAACGCCCGGCGCATGATCATCTTGTCGACCTCGTCGGCTCGCTCGAGCAGCCGGCCCACCTCGGCCCGAGCCGTGGCGTCGCCGCTGCGATCAGCGACGAGCACGAGGTTGCGCAGCTCATCGATGCGCCGGCGGATCGGCATCGGCACGCCGGCGACGATGGCCTCGATCCGCCGCAGCACCCCTTCGCGGAGCTGCGCCCACGGCAAGCCCGCCGAGACCAGCGCCGCCGACAGATTCGGTGGCGCCCATCCCTCCCGCAACGCCTGGCCGGCGAACGGCTGCCAGCGGTCGTCACCGATGTCGATCAGCGCGTACATCGCTCCCGGGCGCGCGCGATCGCCCCGGCTGAGGTCCGTGGCCAGCCGGTCGGCCGCCCGCCGGGACAGCGCCGCGTCGAAGACGACCACCTGGTACGCCCGGCGGCGAACCTCGACCGCGGAGTCGTCGAGCAGCGCCAACAGCAGGTCGGTCAGCTCAGGGGAGAGCGGCTCCAAGGCATGCAGAGCGCCGAGCGCGGAGGCGACGTCGGATCGCGCGCGATCGTCCCCGACTCCAGCGATCGCCGGCAGCACGGAGTAATCACCGACATAGCGGACGAGTTTGGTGAGCGAGTGGGGACTTGCCTGCTCCGAGTCGGCAGCCCAGGCCCGAGCAAGCGCTGCGGCGCTCGTCGGCGGCGGTGGTAGGCCGATGGTTCGCATCGCGTCCAGCGCCGCCACTGCCCGCGGGCTGTCGAGCTGGGCGGGTAACCAGCGGGCGGCCGCCGCCGGATCCAGGCGAGCCGCCGAAACCATGGCGGTGGATCGTAGCCACGCATCGGTCTCCGGCGCGTCGGCGACCACACGCAGTCGTGCGGCCAGTGCAGGATCGACACCGCACGACCCGAGCAGCCCGGCCGCCGTCTCCGTCGTCTCGGGATCGGGTCCGGCCAGCAGACCGAGCACCTTCTTGCGGTGGGGTCGCAGAGCCGCGGCGGCCGTCGGCTCGGGCAGCATGTCGACGACTTGAGCCACCGTGAGCAGAAGGCTCTCGGCATCGTCGGCCTCACCGGCGGCGGCGTACTCGATCAACGCTCCGACGACCACCGGAGCGTCGGGGTGCAGTCCGCCGGCGAACAACGCGGACTCCAGTGCGCCGACGCGGTCGGCGTCGAGGGACGCGTCCCGAACGAGTCGCAGTAGCTCCGCCTTGTCCGGCACGCCCGTACCTCCCCGTCCGTGGTTGAGCGCGCAGCTTAGCGGCCGATTCGATCCGCGTACGAGCGAAATTCCGCCCAGGGCGGACGGGCGGATGGTTCGGATCGCCGACGACGTTCGCCCATACATGGATGCTGACAAGCTCGAGTCCGACGCTCTGGACGCGTACTCCCGGGTCGTGACCTCGGTGGCGGCGACGGTCCTGCCCAGCGTCGCCAGCCTCAGTGTGCGTACTCCCCGCGGGGCGGGCGCCGGGTCGGCGGTGCTGTTCACCACCGACGGCTTCCTCCTGACCAGTGCCCACGTCGTCGCCGGTGCGCAGACCGGAACCGCCGAGTTCGGCGACGGCGAGGAGACCCGGTTCGACGTGGTCGGCGCGGACCCGCTCGCCGACCTGGCGGTGGTCCGGGTCGCCGCGGCCGGCTCCCCGCCGGCCACCCTCGGCGACGCGAACGAGCTGCGCGTCGGCCAGCTCGTGGTCGCCGTAGGCAATCCGCTCGGCCTCGCCGGTTCGGTCACGGCCGGGGTGGTCAGCGCGCTCGGCCGGTCGCTGCCCGTCTACGACGGCCGCCGCAACCGGCTCATCGACGACGTCATCCAGACCGACGCGGCGCTCAACCCCGGCAACTCCGGTGGCGCGCTCGCCGACGCGCGGGGCCGGGTCGTGGGCGTCAACACGGCGGTCGCGGGGATCGGCGTCGGCCTGGCCGTGCCCATCAACGCCAACACCCGCCAGATCATCGCCGATCTCGTCAGCCAAGGCAGGGTACGCCGAGCGTGGCTGGGCGTCGCCGGTGTGCCGGTGCCGCTGCCCCCGCCGATCGCCGAGCGCCTGGGGCAGCGCCGGGGACTACGCGTCGTCGAGGTCGTGCCGGGCAGCCCGGCCGGGGTCGCCGGGATCTACCTCGGCGACATCCTCGTCACCGCGGGCGGGCGGCCGGTGCAGGGCGTCCAGGACGTGCAGCGGCTGATGCTCGGTCCGGCCATCGGCCAGCGGCTGTCGTTGACGGTGCTGCGCCGGGGCGCCTTCGTCGACGTCGTGGCGGTGCCGACCGAACTCAGCTGACCGTCACCTCGTCGCCGACCCGGAGCTGTCCCTCCGCGAGCGGGACGAGGCGTACGCCGAACCAGGTCTTGCCGTCCCATTTGCGGAACCGGGACAGGGTGCGGATCGGTTCCTTGCCGGTCCGGAAGGTGGCCGCGTCGATCGTCGTGAGCACACAGCGGTCGCAGACCTCGGCGAAGCGGAAGTCGACCGTCCCGACGCGTACGCGCTGCCAGCCGTCCTCGGCGAACGGTTCGGCCGACTCGCCGGGGGAGCCGTCGAACACGAGGTTCGGCCGGAACCGGCTGATCGGCAACGGTTCCGGCACCTCCTCACCGCGTTCGGCCGCGCCCTCGGCGATCCAGTCGTTGAGCTGCCGCATCGAGGCCGTGGTGGCGGCCAGCAGCGGACCGGCGTCGGAGAGGTTGAGCGGGTCGCCGGGCAGCCCGCCGTGGTCTTCGGCGATCGGGCGGCGGCGCGGGTCGTCCAGCCAGGCGAGTCGCAGCGAGCGTCCGAACTGGACGGACAACCACTCGTGCGCCTCCGCGGGCGCGAGGCGGATCTGCTCCAGCCGCGACACCCTGGTCGGCACGAGGTCGCCGTCGACCGGTTCGGCGACCGTGAGCCGGCTGCCGTCCAATCCGGTCAGCGTCACCGATCCGGTCGC
>JABFYB010000423.1 GCA_013361475.1 Hamadaea sp. | reverse complement strand
CGCTCGGCTTCGCTGCGCAATACGCAGAACTCGTTGCCCTCGGGGTCGGCCAGAACGGCCCAGCCGAGCCCGTCGGGCCGCCGGTGGTCGGCGACGAAGGTGGCGCCCAGTCCGAGGACCCGCTCGACCTCTTCGTCCCGGGGAATCTCCGGGGTGAGGCAGATGTGCACCCGGTTCTTGATCGTCTTCGGCTCCGGTACGCGCTGGAAGAACAGCGCGGGCCCTTCGGGCGGCTGGATGGAGGTCTCCGGGTCGTCCGGCTGATGCTCCGGATCGAGGCGTACGCGCATCACCTCGGCCCAGAACTGTGCGAGGGCGTACGGGTCGGCGCAGTCGAACGCGACGTTGCGAATCATCGGCATACCCCTGATCCTGCCGGTGACGACCGGACGGGCCAAGCCGGAGGGAACCGATCGACCGGGTGCGGTGTCGTCGTCTTCATGACGACACCCAGCACGCGCGTGCGTAGGGTTGGTGCCATGCGCCGTGCCCTCGCTTTGGCGATCGCGACCGTGACCGTGGGAGCCGGCCTGGCCGGCTGCTCCGAAGACCGCAGCCCGGACTCGGTGGCGGCGTCCGCGCCGACGATGCCGGGCAGCCCGGAGAGCACGCGGCCGCCGAGCGTGGTGGGCACGAGCGTGCTGACGGAGAAGCTGGAAGTGCCGTGGGGCGTGGCGTTCCTGCCGGACGGCTCCGCGCTCGTCACCGAACGCGACAGCGGTCGGGTGCTCGCCGTCACGGCCGACGGCGCGCAGCGGGAGGTCGGCAAGATCGCGGAAGCGGACTCGAACGGCGAGGGCGGCCTGATGGGCATCGCGGCGTCGCCGCAGTACGCCCAGGACCAGACGTTGTTCCTCTACTACACGACCAAGCAGGACAATCGGATCGTCCGCTGGAAGATCGGCGGCCAGCCCCAGCCGATCGTCACCGGCATCCCGATCTCGGGCATCCACAACGGCGGACGGCTCGCCTTCGGGCCCGACGGTTTCCTGTACGCCGGCACCGGCGACGCCTCGCACCGCGGCAACTCCCAGGATCTCAAGAGCCTCGGCGGCAAGATCCTCCGGATGACCACCGACGGCAAGCCCGCGCCCGGCAATCCGTTCGGCGACTCGCTGGTCTGGTCCTACGGACATCGCAATGTGCAGGGCTTCGCCTGGGACTCGGGCGGGCACATGTGGGCGACCGAGTTCGGCCAGAACGACTGGGACGAGATCAACCGCATCGAGCCGGGCAAGAACTACGGCTGGCCGGAGGTGGAGGGCGCCGCCCACGACGCGCGATTCGTCGACCCGGTCGTCGCGTGGGAGCCCGACGAGGCGTCCTGTTCCGGCGCGACGATCAGCCAGGATCGGCTGATCGCGGCGTGCCTGCGGGGACGGCGCTTGTGGGTGCTGCCGGTGAACGGTTCGACCGGGACGCTGGCCGGGCCGCCGGTCGCGGCGCTGCTGGACCAGTACGGCCGGTTGCGTCACGCCGCGGCCGCCCCGGACGGATCTATCTGGGTTCTGACCAGCAATAGGGACGGACGCGGCCAGCCCGAGAGTAGCGATGACCGGATTCTTCGGGTAAGTCTTGGTTGATGGGGCCACGACGGGTTAGGACGATCATCGACGCCAAGGGGCTGCGCGCTGCCGTGCGCGTCCTGGGTGTCCTCATCGTCACCGTCGCCGGCGTCTGGCTGGGCGTCGCCCTCGGCGCCCACACCGCCACCCCGGTGGGCCCGTTCCAGGCCACGTTGTCGATCGAGCCCACGTTGTACGGGGACAGCGAGGTCGACATCCCGCCGCTCGGATCGCTCAGCTTCGACACCCACGACGGGCCGGCTCACGTCTCGGTCAAGATGGAGTCGCTGGACCGCGGGCGGACCGAGCAGCTCATCACGGATCGCACCGCGATCACCCGGGCCAGTGAGCACGCCGTCGACGACGTGCTGAGCGGTCTCGTCCGGCTCGTGCTGCGTACGCTGTCGGTCTCGGTCCTCGCCTCCATGGCGCTCGCCGCGCTGGTCTTCCGGCGGATGAGCCGGGTGGCGTTGTGCGGCGGGCTGGCCTTGGTGATCACCGGGGGATCTCTGGGGTTCGCGCTGGCCACCTTCCGGGCCGACGCCCTGTCCGAGCCGCGCTACGACGGGTTGCTCGCCAACGCTCCGGCCGTCGTGGGCGACGCGCGGAAGATCGCGCAGAACTACACCGCGTACGCCGATCAGCTGCAGAAACTGGTCAACAACGTCTCGACGCTCTACAGCACACTGTCGTCGCTGCCCACCTACGATCCCGCGCCCGGGACGGTCCGCGTACTGCACATCTCGGACATGCACCTGAACCCGGCGGCGTGGACCGTCGTCCGATCCGTCGTGGAGCAGTTCAAGATCGACGTCGTGGTCGACACCGGCGACATCAACGACTGGGGCAGCGAGATGGAAGGCTCGTACGCCGACTCGATCGCGCTGCTCAAGGTGCCCTACATCTACATCCGGGGCAACCACGACTCGGCGCGGACCTCGGCGGAGGTCGCCCAGCAGCCGAACGCGATCGTCCTGGAGAACGGGATCACCACCGTCAAGGGCATCACCTTCGCCGGCATCGGCGATCCGCGGTTCACCCCGGACAAGGAGAACCGCCCCGACGACTCGCTGCGCACCGACAAGACCGTGGAACTGGTCCGCTCGACCGGGACCAAGCTCGCCCGCACCATCGACGCGCAGGACGGCAAGGTCGACGTGGCGCTGATCCACGATCCGGTCGCGGCGGGCCCCATCGCGGGGCACTGCCCGATCATCCTCGCCGGGCACACCCACGCCCGCTCGGTGTCGACCATGCCCGCCGAGCCGGGCTCCGGCGCCACGGCCGACTCCAGCCTGCTCATGATCCAGGGCTCGACCGGCGGCGCGGGCCTCCGCGGACTCGAATCCGGTACGCCGTTGCCGCTGGCCATGTCGGTGCTGTACTTCTCCGCGCCGGACGGCAACGGCGGCGTGGAGCTTCAGGCGTACGACGACATCCACGTGGGCGGGACGGGGTTGGCGCAGGTTTCCCTGACCCGAAAGGTCGCACCTTTCGATTCGGTCGTCCCGACGCCGACCCCGACCGAGTAGCGCGGCCGGACGGCCTCAGCTGAGGCGGCTGAGGACCAGCTCGCGGACGGTCTTCGCGTCCGCCTGCCCCTTGGTCGCCTTCATCACCGCGCCGATGAGCACACCGGCCGCCGCGACGTTGCCGCCACGGATCTTGTCCGCGACCTCGGGGTTGGCCGCGATCGCCTCGTCGACGGCGACGGTCAGCGCACCCGAGTCGGAGACGACCTCGATGCCCCGGGCCTGCATGATCTGCTCCGGGTCGCCCTCGCCCGCGACGACGCCTTCGAGCACCTGGCGGGCCAGCTTGTCGGTCAGCTTGCCGTCGTCGACGAGCTTCTGCAGCTGGGCGACCTGCTGGGGGGTGGCGCCGATGGCGGCCAGCTCGACGCCGGTCTCGTTCGCCTTGCGCGACAGCTCGCCGAGCCACCACTTGCGGGCGGCCTCGGCGGTGGCGCCGGCCGCGATGGTCGCCTCGATCAGCTCGACCGCACCGGCGTTCACGACCGACTGCATGTCCAGATCGGACAGGCCCCACTCGCTCTGCAGCCGCTGACGGTGCACTCGAGGCAACTCCGGCAGGGCGGCCTGCAGCTCGCGTACCCACGCCGTGTCCGGCGCGAGCGGCACGAGGTCGGGCTCCGGGAAGTACCGGTAGTCGGTCGCCGTCTCCTTGGAGCGGCCCGAGGTGGTCTCGCCGGTGTCCTCGTGGAAGTGGCGGGTCTCCTGGGTGATCTTGCCGCCCGTGCTCAGCACGGCCGCCTGGCGGATCATCTCCGACCGCACCGCGCGCTCGACACTGCGCAGGCTGTTCACGTTCTTCGTCTCGGTACGCGTGCCCCACTCCTCGCCCGGCCGGTTGAGGGAGGTGTTCACGTCACAGCGGAGCGAACCCTGCTCCATGCGTACGTCGGAGACGCCGAGCGAGCGGATGACGTCCCGGAGTTCGGTGACGTACGCCCGCGCGACGATCGGCGCCTTGGCTCCGGTGCCCGGGATCGGCTTCGTCACGATCTCCACGAGCGGAATGCCGGCCCGGTTGTAGTCCACCAGCGACTCGGACGCGCCGTGAATCCGGCCGGTCGCCCCGCCGACGTGCAGCGTCTTGCCGGTGTCCTCCTCGAGGTGCACGCGCTCGATGCCGATCCGCACCATCTCGCCGTCGATCTCGACGTCCAGCCAGCCGTCGCTGCACAGCGGCTCGTCGTACTGGCTGATCTGGTAGTTCTTCGGCATGTCCGGGTAGAAGTAGTTCTTGCGCGCGAAGCGGCACCACTCGGCGATCGAGCAGTTGAGCGCCAGTCCGATCCGGATGGTGGCCTCGATCGCGGCCTTGTTCGCCACCGGCAGGCTGCCGGGCAGGCCCAGGCAGACCGGGCATACCTGGGTGTTGGGCGCGGCGCCGAAGGCGGTCGGGCAGCCGCAGAACATCTTGGTCCGGGTGCCCAGCTCGACGTGCGTCTCCAGCCCGATGACCGGCTCGAACGTCGCGGTCACTTCGTCGTACGCGGGCGGCGCAACCGTGGTCATGGCAGGGCTCCTCGATAAGTGACATCGGCGGGCTACGAAACGCGGCAAACTACCCGACCAGGGTAGTCGGCCGACCCCCGCGCCCCGCGACCGGGTTTCCGCCCGCCTCATGGGCGATCCGACCGGACCGGTAGCGTAGTCGTGTGGCTGATGATCAGTTCCGTGCCGGTTTCGCCTGTTTCGTCGGGCGACCGAACGCCGGCAAGTCGACCCTGACCAACGCGATCATCGGGCAGAAGATCGCGATCACGTCGAACAAGCCACAGACCACCCGGCATGTCATCCGGGCCGTGCTGCACCGGCCGGACGCCCAGCTCGTGCTGGTCGACACCCCCGGGCTGCACCGGCCGCGGACGCTGCTCGGCGAGCGCCTCAACGACCTGGTCCGGACGACCTGGTCGGAGGTGGACGTGATCGGCCTGTGCATCCCGGCCGACGAGCCGGTCGGCAAGGGCGACAAGTTCATCGCCACCGAGATCGCCGAGCTGAAGGCCAAGGTCGTCGCGGTCGTCACCAAGACCGACCTGGTGAGCAAGCAGGCCCTGGCCGAGCAGCTCCTCGCGGTCAGCCAGCTCGGCGACTTCGCCGACGTCGTCCCGGTCAGCGCGGTCGCCGGCGACCAGCTCGACGTCCTCGTCGACGTCATGGTCGGGCACCTGCCGAAGTCGCCCCGGCTCTACCCGGACGACATGCTCACCGACGAGCCGGAGCACGTGCTCATCGCCGAGATGATCCGGGAGGCGGCGCTGGAAGGCGTACGCGACGAGCTGCCGCACTCGATCGCGGTGCTGGTCGAGGAGATCCTGCCGGAGGAGCGGCTGACCCGGGTCTTCGCCGACGTCTACGTGGAGCGGCCCAGTCAGAAGGCGATCGTCATCGGCGCGGGCGGCTCCCGGCTGAAGAACATCGGCGCGACCGCCCGGGCCGAGATCGAGGACCTGCTCGGCACGAAGGTCTACCTCGACTTGCACGTACGCGTCGCCAAGGAGTGGCAGCGCGACCCGAAGCTGTTGCGCCGCCTCGGCTTCTAGCC
>JABFYB010000065.1 GCA_013361475.1 Hamadaea sp. | reverse complement strand
GCTGAGCTGGGCGAACTCGACTCCGCCGACCGTGACGCGCGGCGGGCGTACCGGGACTTCGCGGCCGCGAACGATCTCTGGGGGCGCGGATTCGCCCTCGTCGTCCGGGGCGTCATCGCCCGGGAGCTGAACGAACTCGGGCACGCCGCCGACCTGCTCAGCGACGCCCTCGAGTACGGCGAGCGGGTCAACCATCCGCTGCTGCTCGGCATGGCCGGGAGCATTCGCGGGTTCATCAGTCTGGAGCAGGGCGACCCGGAGGGCGCCGAACGCGACGCGCGACGGGTGCTGACGCTGACCCGGGCGCACGGCGTACTGGAGTCGGCGCAGGTCGGGCCGAAGGCCCTGCTCGGCGCGGCGCACCTGGCCGCCGGCCGCGTACGCGAGGCGCTCGACGTGCTGCGCCCGCTGGCCGAAGCCCCGTACGCCCCGTCGATGTTGTTCGCCCGGCGGCAGGCGGTCGCCCTGTACGCCCGTGCCCTGCTGGCGGACGGCCGCCCGGCCGAGGCGCTGGAGCAGGCTCGGCTTGCCGTCGGACTCCGGGCCGACGATGTGCGTAGTCGGGTCTCGGCCGAACGGGTCCTTGCGGCCTGCGAGTCGGCGATGGGATATCCGGCCGCATCTACGAGCCGCTAAGTTCTCCCATTGTGAGCACACCCGTCATCCCCGGCCTCGGCGAGCTTCAGCTGCTCGCCCGGGGCGGCTACGCGACGATCTATCGTGCCGCCCAGGGTTCGGTCGGCCGGGAGGTCGCCGTCAAGGTCGAGAACCGCACCCTTGACGACGAGCACGATCGTCGCCGGTTCCTCCGTGAGGCGCACGCCGCCGGGCGGATGTCGTCGCATCCGTTCGTCGTGGACCTCTTCGACGCCGGTGTCCTCGACGACGGGCGGCCCTTCCTGGTGATGGAGCTGTGCGCCGAGTCGTACGCCGATCGCATGAAGCGCGGCGTGCTCATCGCCAGCGAGGTACGCGAACTGGGCGTCAAACTGGCCGGGGTGCTCGCCGACGCGCACGATCTCGGGGTGTTGCACCGCGACGTGAAACCGGCGAACATCCTGGTCAGCTCGTTCGGTGAGCCGGCGTTGGCCGACTTCGGCCTGGCCATCCTGGTGGAGCTGCGGGATCCGACGGTGAACCTGGAGATCCTGACGCCGGCGTACGCCCCGCCGGAGATGTTCGACCGCGCCCGCCCGGCGCCCTCGGCCGACGTCTACGCGCTCTGCGCGACCCTGTACGCGCTGCTGACCGGGGCTCCGCCCCGCTGGCGGGACGAGGCGATGGGCGGCATCGCGGCCCTGCTCGAACTGTTCGGCGAGCCCATCCCGGACGTGCCCGGTGCGCCGAACGAGCTGGTCGAGGTCTTGCGGACCGGGATGGAGAACGATCCCGAGCGCCGGCCGACCGCCCGGGAGCTGATCGCCCGGCTCAAGGAACTTGATCACGCCGAGGGCTCGGTGCCCCATCCGCGCCGGTCGCCGGGGGACGAACCGACCGAGGCGGTGCCCCGTCGCTGGTCGCTGGCCCGACTGTTCGGGCTGGACACCGCTTAACGCGCCAGTCGGGCACAACACGCCAATCGTGCGTACCGGTCTTCAAGAACCACTCGTTGTCGTGTTGTCGACTGCGGTGGAGAAGATGGACTTGGGGCGGACATGGCGATTCTTGAGACCAGCCTGGACCCCCGCACACCGTCTTATCTGGACAACCGTGGGCTGATGACGGCCGCCCTCGGCGAGGTCGAGACGGCCTTCGCCCAGGCGATCGAGGGCGGCGGGGAGAAGCACGTCACCCGGCACCACGCCCGGGGCAAACTGCTGCCCCGGGAACGCATCGAACTGCTGGCCGACCGGGACAGCGCCTTCCTCGAACTGTCCACCCTGGCGGGCTACGGCACCGGTCAGCCGCCCGGCGCGGGCGTGGTCACCGGGCTCGCGGTGGTCGCCGGGCGGCCGTGCGTACTGACGGCCAGCGATCCCACCGTGCACGGGGGCTCGCTCAACGCGTACACCTTGCGGAAGCTGGCGCGGGCCGCGGAGATCGCCCTGGCCAACCGCCTGCCGCTGGTGAGCCTCGTGGAGAGCGACGGACCGGACCCGGCGGGTGGCGGCGAGCTCCTGCTCGCCGGCGGGGCCTCGCTGCGCGACCAGGCCTTGCTCCGCGCGGCCGGAGTGCCCGCGATCTGCGCGGTGTTCGGCGTGGTCAGCGGCGTGACCCTGCCCGCGATCGCCGATCAGACCATTTTGGTACGCGGACAGGCGCGCGTGCATCTGGCCGGTCCCCACCTGGTACGCGCGGCGACCGGGGAGTCCGTCGACGACGAGGCGCTCGGCGGCTCGACCCTGCACGCGACCCGGACCGGGATGGCGCACCAGTTGGCGGAGGACGAGCGAGACGCGCTACGCCTGGTACGCCTCGCGGTCGACCGGTTGTGCCCGGAGGTGACCGAGCCGCGGCGGCGGGTGATACCGCCCCGGCACGACGCCGAGGACCTGCTGGCGGTGGCCCGCGGCGACGAGGCGTTCGATCCCCGGGAGATCTTGGCCCGAGTGCTGGACGCGAGCGAGTTCGACGAGGTCGCGCCGCTGTTCGGCGAGGCGCTGCGGACCGGCTTCGGGTCGGTGCACGGGCACCGGATCGGCGTCATCGCGAGCGCCGGTCCGCTGCTGGGCGTGGACGAGGTCGCCAAGGCGGCCCGGTTCGTGCAGCTCGCGGCGGCGGCCCGGGTGCCGCTCGTGTTCCTGCCCAACACCAGCGGGTTCGGGCTCGGCGTGGCCCAGGAGGGCGGCGGCATCTCGGTGCACGCGGCCTCCCTCGTGCAGACCATCGCGACCTGCCCGGTTCCGATGATCACCATCGCCGTCGGCGGTGCGCACGGCTCCGCCGGTCAGGTCCTCGGCGGCCGGTCGATGCGTCCCCGGTTCCTGTTCAGCTGGCCGAACTCGCGGGCCGCCGTGCTGCCGCCGGATCAATGGGAGGCGGTCGCCGCGCACCGGACGGCGGTCGACGAGACCGGCCCGGGTACGCCCGACCTCCCGCACACCACCGCGTTGCACCAGTCCGGCCTGCTGCACGACGACGGCGTCATCGACCCCCGCGACACCCGTACGGTGCTCGGCATCTGCCTGTCGGTCCTGCCCCCGATCGGGGCCATGTCCACTTTGGGGGGAGCATGATCAGGCGGTTGCTCGTCGCCAACCGCGGCGAGGTCGCGCGGCGCATCTTCGCCACCTGCCGGACCATCGGGATCGAGACGGTCGCCGTCTACTCCGACCCGGACGCGAACGCCCCCTATGTCGCCGAGGCCGACTACGCCGTCCACCTGCCGGGGGCCGCGCCCAGCGCCACCTACCTGCGTGGCGACCTGATCATCGCGGCCGCCCGCAAGACGCTGGCCGACGCGATCCATCCCGGGTACGGCTTCCTCGCCGAGAACCCGGACTTCGCCGAGGCGGTCGCCGAGGCCGGACTGCTCTGGATCGGCCCGCCCGCCAAGGTCATCGAGGTGATGGGCGACAAGGTCGACGCCAAGGCGCTGCTCGCCGAGGCCGACGTGCCGACCCTGCCCAGCTGGACCGACCCCGAGCAGGTCGACGAGTTCCCGGTTCTGGTGAAGGCGTCCACCGGCGGCGGCGGACGGGGGATGCGGATCGTCCGCGAGCCGGCCGTCCTGGCCGAGGCCGTCTCCTCAGCGCGCCGGGAGGCGTTCGGCGCGTTCGGCGACGGCGACGTCTTCTGCGAGAAGTACATCGAGGGCGCCCGGCACATCGAGGTGCAGATCCTGGCCGACCAGCACGGCGGCATCGTGACGCTGGGCGAGCGGGAGTGCTCCATTCAGCGGCGCCACCAGAAGGTCATCGAGGAGACTCCGTCGCCCGTGGTGACCCCCGAACTGCGGGAGCACCTCTGCCGGGCGGCGATCGCGGCCGCCCAGGCGGTCGGCTACGTCGGCGTCGGCACGGTGGAGTTCCTGCTCACCCCGACCGGCGACTTCTACTTCCTCGAGATGAGCACCCGGCTGCAGGTGGAGCACGCCGTCACCGAGTGCGTGACCGGCGTCGACCTCGTGCGTATGCAGATCGTGGTGGCCGAGGGTGGTCCGCTGCCGGTCCTCACCCCGCCGCCGCTGCGCGGCCACGCGATCGAGGCCCGGCTGTGCGCCGAGGATCCGGCCGCCAACCACCTGCCCGCCACCGGCGAGATCCATCGGCTGGAGATCCCCGGGGTCGCTGGGCGCTTCGGCATCCTGACCGCGCCCGGCATCCGGCTGGACAGCGGCGTGGAGCCGGGCTCCGTGATCGGGGTGCACTACGACTCGCTGCTCGCCAAAGTGGTGGCGTGGGCGCCGACCCGGCCCGAGGCCGCCCGGCTGCTCGCCGCCACCCTGGCCCGGGCGCGGATCCACGGCGTGGTCACCAACCGGGACCTGCTGGTGCGTACACTGCGCCACCCGACCTTCCTGGCCGGGCAGACCGACACCTCGATGCTCGACCGGCATCCCGAGGTGCTCGCCCCACTGCTGTCCAGCGTGGACGCCGTACGCCTGTCCTGTCTGGCCGCCGCGCTGGGCGCCGCCGCCGACCGCCGGAACGGCGCGACCTGGCAGGCCAGCATCCCGTCGGGCTGGCGCAACGTCCCCACCGCCGCCCAGACCGCCGTCTACGAGGGTCCGGCGGGGCCGGTCGAGGTCGGCTACCGCTTCTCGCGTACGGGGGCGCTGGCCCAATGGTGGGTACGCGCGGTCGACCCGGAAGACCTCGAACTGGTCCCACTGGGCCAACCGGGGCTCTCCGACGACCATCCGCCCGTGGCGGTGGTGTCGGCGACCCCGACGCTGGTCGTCCTCGACGTCGTCGGCATCCTGCTCGCCGTCCATCTCCACCGCGTAGGTGCCGTGACGTACGTCGACAGCGTCGAAGGCTCACTCGCGTTGACCGAGCTGCCGCGCTTCCCCGTGCCGCGCTCGGAACTCGCCGAAGGGGCGTTGACCGCACCGCTGCCGGGCGCGGTCGGCCGCGTACTGGTCGTGCCGGGGCAACGGGTCGACATCGGCGAGCTGCTGATGACGGTCGAGGCCATGAAGCTCGAGCATCCGGTCCACGCGCCCGCGGCCGGCATCGTCACCGCTTTGCCGGTGAGCGCTGGGTCGCAGGTGGACACCGGCACCGTCCTCGCCGTCCTCACCCCCTAGCTTTCCCCACCCTCCCTCCCCGTCCCTTTCCGCGCGATCATGAACTTACGGTCGTGATCGGCCGGTGTGTCGTGTCCGTGGCACCCTGATCGACTCCGTGGCGGCATGATCGGCGAGCCGACGCGAAGGAGCCGCCGACCGGCGGGGACTGGATGGTGATCCCCACTGGTCGGCGGCTCGGGCGAAAGGGCGGTGCTGCCGGTCTGCCGGTCTGTCCACCGGAGTGACGTTGCAGTGTCTGCCGCTTGAAACCTCCGGCAGACCGGCCGTTCTGGTTACTGGCGGGCGGAGGACCCGCCGACGCTCCACGCCGTCGCGGAGCCGAGGACGCCGATGGCGTTCCCGCTGATGTTCACCGGGATCTGGATCGGGGCGTACACCTGGGTGCCGTTCAGGATCCCGATGTTGTCGGTGCTGACGAGCGTCGGGCCGCCGTGGCCACCGTGCCCGCCCGGGCCGCCGTGGCCGTGGTCGTCGTGCCCGCTGGGGCAGCCGCACGGGTAGGGCTTGCCCTTGCCCTCGGTCGGGCCACCGGTGCTCTCCAGCACCTCCGTGGCGGGCTGGCCGCCGAGCAGGCCGGCCGCCGGGCTGGAGCCGCCCAGCAGGTTGGCCGCCGGGCCGGAGCCGCCGAGCAGGTCGCCGACGACCGGGAGGCCGGTCGAGCCGCCGGTGAGGCCACCGAGCAGGTTGCCCACGACGGGCAGCCCGTCGACGAGGCCCTCGGTCGGCAGGACGCCGGCCTCGGTGGACTCCTTGGTGTAGTGGCCGCCCGGCTTGGACTTGCCGGTGATGGTGGCCGAGGCGCCACCCTCACATCCGGCGTACGCCTGGCCGAGGACCGCGACGGCGTTGCCGCAGACGTCGACCGGGACCTGGATGGGAGCGATGACCTGGGTGCCGTTGCCGATCCCGATGTTGGGGCCGGACTTGGCCTGGTAGTGCGCCCAGCCCCACTCGGGGGAGAGCATGGCGGCCGAGCCGCCGACGCAGCCCGCGCCGGCTACGCCGCCGACGGCGACGGCGTTGCCGCAGACGTCGATCGGTGCCTGGACGGGCAGCAGGACCTGAGTGCCGTTGAGGATGCCAACGTTGTCGCTGCTGACCAACGTGGCGTCGGCGTGAGCGGCGGTGCCGGTGGCCAGCAGTGCGCCGGCCGTCAGGGCGCCGGCGTTGAGTGAGCGTCGAACCCACGTCTTCATCGCGAGGGACCTTCTCTCGAATCGTCGGGTGTAGCGGTTGGACGATTCGAGAAACGAGGCCCTTCGGGCGACTGACGCTGCTGTGTCGGATGAGCGACACAGGAAATGCCGGGTTCTTCCGTTAAAAAACCCGGCTATGTCCGATTTATACGGTATGCAGGCCGCGTACCCGAGGAATCCTCAGACGCGAGCGCGGCGCGCGAGCCGCTCGGGGTCGAGGATGATCACGCTCTTGCCGTCGAGCCGCAGCCATCCACGCGAGGCGAAGTCGGCGAGCGCCTTGTTGACGGTCTCCCGCGACGCGCCGACCAGCTGGGCCAGCTCCTCCTGGGTGAGGTCGTGGGTGACCCGCAGGACGCCGCCGTCGCGGGTGCCGAAGCGCCCGGCCATCTGCAGCAGGTTCTTGGCGACCCGGCCGGGGACGTCGGTGAAGATGAGGTCGGCGAGCGCGTCGTTGGTGCGGCGAAGGCGCCGGGCGAGCACGCGGAGCAGCTGCTCGGCGATCTCCGGCCGGTTGGTCAGCCAGGGCCGCAGGGCGGCCTTGCGCAGCCGGGCCAGCCGGGAGTCGGTGACGGCGGTGGCCGTGGCGGTCCGCGGGCCGGGGTCGAACAGCGACAGCTCGCCCATCATGTCGGACGGGCCCATCACGGCGATCAGGTTCTGGCGGCCGTCCGCGGCGCGGCGACCCAGCTTGATCTTCCCGGACAGCACGATGTAGAGGCTGTCGCCCGGCTCGCCCTCGTTGAAGACGACCTCACCCTTGCGAACCTCGATGGTCTCGATCTCACGGGCGAGAGCCTCCGCGGCCTCGGGATCGACACCCTGGAAGATCCCGCTGCGGGCCAGCACCTCATCCATGCGCCACACCTCCACCTGTGCGCTTCTGCGCTTGCCTGCTTATGCGCTGCCTGCGGCAGCCACGCAACAAACGCGCAACGTCAGTCTAGGCGCAACGCGACGAGAACCGGACGGGTACCCAAAAGATCGCTGTTAGCCCCAGAGTAGTGTCGTGCGGTGCGTCCTGAGCTGGTCTTTCGCGAAGAGGGCGGGCTTTTGGCACCGCTGCTGGTCTGGCGGTTGCCGGCCGCAATCCCGACAATCTCCACAGGTCCGCTCGGCGGCGGCATCGGCGAGCGCCATTGGGTGATGAACGCCACTGTTCCGATGTCGTACGACCGCGATGATCCGAGCGTTCACCTGACCGACATCGCGGGAGATCTCGGCCTTTCCGGACCGGGCGTGGGGCTCATGACCGGGGTCGACGTCGAGCGGGTCATCACCGCGGCCGACGACGGGGTCGAGGTCTTCGCCACCGTCGGTCTCGGCCGCCCGGTCCTCGCCGCCGCGCCCGCGGAAGACCTCGGCGAACTCGTCGGCACGGTCAACGTCGTCGCCTTCCTGCCCGCGCGCCTCAGCGAGGCCGCACTGGTCAATGCCGTCGCCACCGTCACGGAGGCGAAGGCTCAGGCGCTTTTCGACCTCGGGTACGCCGCCACGGGGACCGCGACCGACGCGGTGTGTGTCGTGGCGTCCGATTCCGGGCCGGTCGAACCTTACGGCGGCCCCCGGTCGCGCTGGGGCGCGCCGCTGGCTCGTGCTGTTCACCGGGCGATTCTTCGTGGCGGCCGAGATTTCCGGAGCGACCCGGTCGGCTGGTCGGATCGGGTCTGATCAACCTTTCGGCGACCCGGTCGGGCCGTTGTCGGGGGTCGGCGGAGCCCTTGCCCGCCGGGTAGTCTGTGCGCGATGTCCGCCCCTCGACAGACCTCCCGCAGTCCTCGCCCCCGATTGATCCTCGGCCTAGCCGTCGCGGTCGTCCTGGTGGGCGCGGCCAGTGCTGCGTACGGCGCGTTCAACGCCACTCGGAAGCCGCAGTGGAACGGCGGCTCGCCCGCGGCCGCCGCGTCGAGCAACGCCGCCGATCCCTCGCCGAGCCAGACCGCGGCGGCCGTCGCCGAGGCGATCACGCTCACGGCGACCGGCGACAACGTCATGGGCGGCCCCGGCAACATGCCGCCCAACGGCGGCAACGACCTCTACACCAAGGTCAAGCCGCTGCTCAAGGGCGACCTGGTGATGGGCAACCTGGAGGAGCCGGTCACCGAGGACACCGGCTACCGCAAGTGCGGCGCGGACTCGACGAGCTGCCACCAGTTCTACGTGCCGCCGAGCTGGGCCAAGCACCTCAAGAACGCCGGCTACCAGCTCATGAACATGGCCAACAACCACGGCAACGACATGGGGGCGAAGGGGTACACGAACACCCAGAAGTCCCTCGAGGCGGTCGGCCTCAAGCACACCGGCGCGCCGGGCGAGATCACCGTCGTGGACGTCAAGGGCATCAAGGTCGCCGTCGTCGGCTTCTCCTCGTACGCCTGGAACAACAGCCTGATCAACATCTCGAAGGCCAAGCAGCTGATCCAGCAGGCCGATCAGCAGGCCGACCTCGTCGTCGTGCAGGTGCACATGGGCGCCGAGGGCACGGCGTACACGCATGTGAAGCCGGGCACCGAGATGTTCCTCGGGGAGAACCGGGGCAATCCGATCGCCTTCTCCCACGCCATGATCGACGCCGGCGCCGACCTCATCGTCGGCCACGGACCGCATGTGCTGCGCGCGATGGAGTTCTACAAGGGCCGGCTGATCGCGTACAGCCTGGGCAACTTCCTCGGCGGCGGCCGCACGCTGAAGCCGGACGGCGTCCTGGGCTACACCGGCGTGCTCAAGGTGCAGCTCACCAAGGACGGCACCTGGGTCGGCGGCCAGTTCGACTCGGCGATCATGAACAGCGTCGGCGTACCCGGGCCGGATGCGCAGAAGCGCGGGGCGACGGCCATCCGGAACCTCACGAAGTCGGACTTCCCGACGACCGGGCCGAAGATCGAGTCGTCCGGCAAGATCACGCCGCCGGCCGCCTGACCGGGGCGTGCCGGGGCGGATGTCAGGGCGGCGACGTACGCTCGACGCCGTGACCGAGACCGAGCTGGCCCGCAAACGCCGCGCCCGGAAGATGGCCCGCGAGCTGGCGGTGATCCATCCCGACGCGCACTGTGAACTCGACTTCACCACCCCGCTGGAGTTGGCGGTCGCGACGATCCTCTCGGCGCAGTGCACCGACGAGCGGGTCAACCAGGTCACGCCGAAGCTGTTCGCGCGCTACCCGACGGCGGCCGACTACGCGGCGGCCGACCGGACCGAGCTCGAAACGATGATCAAGCCGACCGGCTTCTTCCGGAACAAGACGGACTCCCTGATCAAGCTGGGCACCGCGTTGACCGAGAAGTACCACGGCGAGGTCCCGGCCAAGCTGGCCCAGCTCGTCGAGCTGCCCGGCATCGGGCGTAAGACGGCCAACGTCATCCTCGGCAACGCGTTCGGCGTACCGGGGATCACCGTCGACACCCACTTCGGGCGGCTCGTGGGGCGCTGGCAGTGGACGGATGAGACCGATCCGGTGAAGATCGAGCACGCGGTCGGCGCGTTGATCGAGCGTCGAGACTGGACGATGCTCTCGCACCGGGTGATCTTCCACGGGCGTCGCGTGTGCCATTCCCGGAAGCCCGCCTGCGGAGCCTGCACGCTCGCGCCGATGTGCCCGTCCTACGGATTGGGCCCGACGAACCGGGCCGAGGCCGTCAAGCTGTTGAAGGGTCCCCGGGTCGCCGAGCTGGCCGCGCTCGTCGATGAGGAGCTGCCCGTCGCGGGGGCCGCCGGTGTGGTCAAGGGGGCCGCGTGAGGCGCTGGGCGGTCACGGTGCTGGCCGGTGCGCTCCTGCTCACCGGCTGCGGCAGCGACGATCCGAAGGATGCCGCACCGCCGGTCGACGGACCGTTCGCGGAGTGCGCCACGCTCTCGGCCGACACCGTCTCGGCCGAGCTGCCCGATGTCACGCTGCCCTGCTTCCATGGCGGGCAGTCCGTGCGGTTCTCACAGCTCAAGGGTGGCGTGGTGGTCAATCTGTGGGCGTCGTGGTGCATCCCTTGCACCCGCGAGCTACCCGCATTCACCAGCCTTGCCGGGAAGAAGAACGCGCCGACGGTGATCGGCGTGGTCACGACGGACAAGCGGGGGAGCGCGGCGGCGCTGGCCGAAGAACTGCACGTCACCTTCCCGACCCTCTTCGACGAGCGGGGACGGTTGCTGACCACCCTCGTCCAGCAGGAGCACCTCAAGTCCAACGGGCTGCCCGCGACCATCTTCGTCAAGGACGGGCAGATCGCCTATGCCTATCAGGGCGCGGCGCTCGACGAGGCGAAGCTGACCGAGCTGGTGGACCGGTACCTCGGGGTGAAGGTGTGACGGCGCCGATTCCGGAGTGGCTCGAGGGTTTGCAGGAGCGGGTCGCCGAGGCCCGCTCAACCGACTTCAGCCGCTGGCCGTTGCCGGAGCACGGCGGGCGCGAAGCGGCGGTCTTGGTGCTGTTCGCCGAATCCGAGACGCACGGGCCCGACGTGCTGCTGCTCCAGCGGGCCGCCACGATGCGCAATCACGCCGGGCAGCCGGCCTTCCCCGGTGGGGCGGCCGACCCGGGCGACGGTGGACCGCAGCAGACCGCGTTGCGGGAGGCGAACGAGGAGGTCGGCCTCGACCCCACGAGCGTCACCGTGCTGAGCGAACTGCCGCCGATCTGGATCTCCGTCAGCGACTTCGTCGTCACGCCGGTCCTGGCTTGGTGGCACTCCCCGCACCCGGTGTACGCGGTCGAGCCGGCCGAGGTCGAGCGGGTGGCGCGGCTACCGATCGCCGACTTGGCCGATCCCGCCAATCGCCTCCGCATCCGGCATTCGAGCGGATACATCGGACCGGCGTTCTCCGTCGGCGGCCTGCTCGTCTGGGGTTTCACCGCCGGAATCCTCACCGTTCTGCTGGATCTGGGTGGGTGGAGCCGGCCTTGGGACACATCTCGCGTTGAGAATCTCCCCGTAGGCTAGGCGGATGTCCGTGGTCGATGTCGTGCTGATCGTCCTGATGATCATTTTTGCGATCTCCGGATACCGGCAGGGCTTCCTCATCGGAGTTCTCTCGTTCGCGGGGTTCTTCGTCGGCGCGCTCATCGGCCTGCAGATCGGCCCATTGCTGGCCGAGCACTTCGCCTCGCCCACGATCCGCATCGTCGTCGCCCTGATCGCCGTGTTCGGCCTGGCCATTCTGGGGCAGGCGGCGACCGGCTGGCTGGGGTCGAAACTTCGCGGCGGGATCACCAACAGCAGCTTCCAGACCGTGGACGACCTCGGAGGAGCCGTCGTCTCGGTGGTCGCGGTCGCGATCGTCGCGTGGCTGGTCGCCATTCCGCTGGGCAAGTCCGACTCGGACTGGCTGTCGAGCTCCGTCCGCAACAGCGTGGTCCTCAGCGGGATCGACAAGATCATGCCGAGTGACGCCTCGAAGCTGACCCAAGCTCTGCAGGAGACCATCGACACCAACGGTTTCCCGGACGTCTTCGGCGATCTCGTGCCGACCCGCGTACGCCCGGTGCCCGAGCCGGACAGCGCGCTGGCCAAGTCGCAGGTGGTGGTCAACTCCCACAAGTCGGTCGTGAAGGTGCTGGGCAGTGCGCCGAGCTGCTCCCGGCGTATCGAAGGCTCCGGTTTCGTGTACGCCCCGGAGCACGTCCTGACCAACGCCCACGTCGTCGCGGGCACGACGGCGGTGGCCATCAAGGACGAGGACGGCGACCGGCATTCCGCGCGCGTGGTGGTCTACGACCCAGAACGCGACCTGGCGGTGCTCTACGTCCCCGGGTTCGACGCTCCGGCGCTGCGCTTGGCCGACGACGAGGTGGACACCGGGGCCGACGCCATCGTGCTGGGCTACCCGCTGGACGGGCCGTACAACGCCCAGCCGGCTCGCGTACGCGACGTTGGTGACATCACCGGCCCGGACATCTACGACGACCAGAAGGTGACTCGCGAGGTCTACACGATCCGGGCGCTGGTCCGCAGCGGCAACTCCGGTGGCCCGCTGATCAGCCCGAACGGCCGCGTCCTCGGGGTCATCTTCGCCGCTGCCGCCGACGACAAGAACACCGGTTTCGCGGTCACCGCCGAGGAGGCGACTCCCGTGGCGGCCGCGGGCGCGACGAAGACGACCGGAGTGGGTACGCAGACCTGCGCCTGAGCGGATCCCCCAAGCTGCAGATCACGGTTATGCATGCTTCCCGCGCCCGGGAAAGCTGCGTATCCCTGATCTGCAGCTGACGATCAGGTGAAGCGGCGCAGCGTCGCGGCCGCTCCACCGACGAGCACGAGGACGACCGCGATCCCGGCGGGCAGCACTGAGAGAAGCGGCCGATGACCGGCCGCCCGCTCGGGTTCCGCCCGGGCGACGCTCGCGGCCGGCGATGCCGTCGCCGTGGTTCCGGCCTTGCCGAAGCGGGCCTTGCCCGGCGGCGGGACGGTGTCGAGCGGATTGGCGGGTACGCCCGGCACGGTCAGCGTCAACGCGGCCACCGGATCGACCGCGCCGAATCCGTAGGTGGCGTCGCGACCGAGCGGGCCGAGGTCGTCGGCGGTCGCGATGAGACGGTTCACGACGTTGGCGGCCGACATCTCCGGCCACTTCGACCGGATCAGCGCCGCCGTCGCGCTCACCAGCGGCGCGGCGAAGCTGGTGCCCTCCACTGTCCAGTAGCCGCCCGGCCGGGCGCCGACCAGGTCGGCTCCGGGAGCGGCGAGAACCGTCGCAGGTCCAGTCAGCGCACCGGCCCACAGTGTCCGGCCGTCGCCGTGACCGAGCCCGGTCACCGCCAGTACGCCGGGTTCCCGCGCCGGATACCAGACGTCGTCCGGGTTGGGCGGAGCTTCGTTGCCGGTGCAGGCGACGACCACGACGTCCTTCTCGAAGGCGTAGTCGAGGGCGTCGGCCAGTTCGGGGCTGCTCACCGACCCGCCCAACGAGAGATTGATCACGGCGGCGCCGTGGTCGACCGACCAGCGTACGGCGTTGGCCACGATCCGGGCGTCGTCGTATTCGTTCTTCGCGTCGAGCACCCGGACCGGCAGGATCTTCGCACCAGGCGCCAACCCCAGTACGCCGGACGAGTCGTCGGAGCGCCCGGCGATCAGCCCGGCGACGGTGGTCCCGTGCCCGACCGCGTCGGTCTGGCCGTCGCCGCCGGGGCGGACGAAATCGGTGCCGGGGAGTACCTGGCCGGCCAGGTCGGGATGGCGACCGTCCACACCGGAATCGATGACGGCGACGGTCACACCGCTGCCGGTCGACCACCGCCAGGCTTGCTGGGCGTGCAGTTGACTCAGCTGCCACTGCTCACCGCGTACTTTGTCGGCGGCGTATCCGGCGCCTCGGCCGTCGGCGGCGATCGCGCCCGGCACCGGCGTCATCGGCAGGCCGGCGGCCACGCCCAGCAGCAGTCCCGCGCCCACACGAAGCAGCGCCGTCGCGGTCTTCTGCGATCCGGCGCTGCGTTCAGCCGTCGGGCGTCTCACAATGCGTGAAACCTACCGGCTTTGATCGATGAGCGCACGCGTCAAGGCGTGACAATCACCCGGCGATGGCTTGAATCTTGTCGAAGACGTCGAGCACCCAGAGCGCGGCCGGGATGACCGAGACCACGATCAGCATCTCGAAGAGGTCGGCGATGCGCCCGATGTAGGGCGACGGCGGCTTGGTGGACCAGGCCTGCCCGGCGACCACGACGATCAGTGCGATCGCGACCGAGCCGACCGCGATGAGCGCCCGGGTGCTGCTGTCCGCGCCGAAGACCATGCCGACCAGCAGCACGGTCACCCCGGTCAGCCCGGCGACGAGGAGCGGGACACGCTGGCGCGGGCTGACGAACAGCCGCGACCGCAGCAGCAGCGCGACGCAGGCGACGCCGGTCAGCACCTTGCCCGCCAGCCCGCCGCCGGTCACGAGGACCGCGGTCGCGCCGACGGTGAGGACGGCGTACCCGATGAGCATTCCGGAGAGCAGCTCCTCGGACCGGGAGACGGCCGAGAAGACCCGCTGGCGCTCGGGCAGACGGCGTGCGGCCTCCAGCGCGGGCGACGAGCCCGCCGAATAGATCTCCTTGGCGCCCTGCCCGGTCGGGAGGGTGACCGAGGGGACCGGCACCTTGCCGAACCGGATCGCGAGCACCGGCACGAGGCCGATGCCGCAGACCAGCAGCGCGAGGAGGATCGCCGCCGCGCCCGCCGGGTCGACGAAGCTGAGCAGGCTGGTCAGCCCGGTGAGGAGGCCGAAGGTGACGCCGGCGGTGAACACTCGGACCCGGCCGCCGACACCGGCTCCGCCGAGCGCCGAGAAGAGCAGTACGCACATCGCACCGAGGAGCAGCTGGGCCTGGCCGAGCCAGGGGACCATGCCCATCGTGCCGGAGAGCGAGTCGCCGCCGAGGACGAGCGCGCCACCGGCGAAGGCGTAGGGCAGGCTGAACCCGCCGAGCACAGCGCCGACCCGGGCGTCACCGTAGGCCCGCGAGGCGACGACGCCCGCGAACAGCAGCAGCACCGCGGCGGCGAGGCCGAGCCAGCCGCCGGGCTGCCAGCCCGGTCCGCCCTGGAGGATGGCGAGTACGCCGCCCGCGAGCAGCACGCCCGCGCCGACGACGGTGGCCGTCCGGGTGCTGGTCGGCGACCAGCCCGCACCGCGGCGGCGAGCGCCTTCGGCGATGGCCTCGACGACGTCGTCGTATTCGAGTTCCGGCCAGTCGGCGCGGGCCGGAACCAGGTGCAGCACCTGGCCGTCGCGCACGTTCTGCTGGTGGAGGCTGCGGTCACCGGCCAGCGAGGTGCCGTCGGCGCGGCGCAGGACCCAACCGCCGTGCCGCTCACCTTCGTCGGCGAAGCCCTCGCCGGCGTGCTGGAGGAGTTCGGGCAAGAGTTCGGCGATCGCGATCTGCTCCGGCAACGCCACATCCACCCGGCGATGCGGGGTGTTGATGGTGACGCGCGCGAGCCCGAGCGCGGCGGAGGGGATGCTCACTGGAGTACGTGTATCACGAATCGCCCCCCAGCGTCACCCCGCATAGACCGCAGTGAGACCGGGCTCCGTCAGGCGGGGTGCGTCCGGTCGGTGGCATCGCCTAGCATGGGCGGCGCTGAGCGCGCGTCATGGGGAGGAGGGCCGCCGGTATGGGAACGATCGTCGTGAAGCGGGGCCCGCGTAGGCCCGCTCCGGAGATTCCCAGCGGTGAGCTGGTCATCGAGGCTCCGCCGGAGATTCCGCAGGCCAGTGGGGCCCGCTGGCAGCAAGCCATGATGGCGCTGCCGATGCTTGGAGCGATGCTGCCGTCGGCCTACATGATGGGCAACGGGCAGAACGGCAAGATGGGTTACGTCATGGGCGGCATGATGGGCCTGTCCATGATCGGCATGATGGCCATGAACCTCAGCCAGGGCGGCGGTGGCCCGAAGAAGGCCGAGATGATGGCCGCCCGGCGGGAATACCTGCGGCACCTGGCCACCATGCGGACCAAGGTTCGCGAGACCGTGGCCAAGCAGCGTACGGGTTTGTTCTATCGGCATCCCGATCCGCAGCGGTTGTGGTCCACAGTCGACTCCCACCGGCTCTGGGAACGGCGTCCGACCGATCCCGACTACGGGGTCACCCGCATCGGCATCGGACCGCAGTCGCTCGCGACTCCGCTGGTCCCGCCGGTGACCCGGCCGCTGGAGGAGCTGGAGCCGATGACGGCCGGCGCCCTGCGCCGGTTCCTGGACGCGTACTCGGTGGTGCCGGATCTGCCGGTCGCCGTGTCGCTGCCCGCGTTCGCCCGGGTCTTCGTCCGGTCCGAGGCCCCACCTACCAACACCTTCGGCTACGGCCGGCCCACGCAGCCCGAGGCCGACCACCGTGACGGCACCGAGACGCACAGCCTCGTCCGCGCCGTCCTGAGCCAGCTCGCCACCTTCCACGCTCCCGATGACCTCCTGATTGCCGTGTGTGCTCCGGCGCATCGCCGGGACCGGTGGGACTGGGTGAAGTGGCTGCCGCACAGCGCGCATCCCTCCAAGGTGGACGCTCTCGGTCCGGTCCGCATGGTGGCCCCGACCGCGGTGGCGTTGGAGGAGATGCTCTCCGACATCATCGGCAACCGTCCCCGCTTCGGCGGCGGCGCGTCCGGTCCCTACGTCGTGGTCGTCCTCGACGGCGCGGACCTCACCGGTTCGCAGCACCTCGCGGCCGACGGCGGCATCGCGGGCGTCACCGTGCTGGACCTCGACGGCCAGCCGCCCCGTCTGCTCGACCGGACCACCCTGACGCTGGAGATGCAGCAGGACACCCGGCAGCTGGAGATCTACACCGCCGACGGGTCGGCCGACGTCGGCTTCGCCGACGGTCTCACCTACGCCGAGGCCGAGGCGATCGCCCGGCGGCTCGCCCCGCTGCGGCTGTCCGCCGCGACCAAGTCGGCCGACGCCCCGCTCTCCGGCGACCAGGGTCTGGCCGAGCTGCTCGGCATCCCCGACCCGGAGACCTTCGAGGTCTCGCAGACCTGGCGGCCTCGAGCCGATCGGGACAAGCTGCGGGTGCCGATCGGTGTCGGCGTCGACGGCCAGCCGGTCGAACTGGACATCAAGGAGTCGGCGCAGGACGGCATGGGCCCGCACGGTCTGCTGATCGGCGCGACCGGTTCCGGTAAGTCCGAGGTGCTGCGAACGCTGGTGCTCGCGCTGGCGCTGACGCACTCCTCGGAGGAGCTCAACTTCGTCCTCGTCGACTACAAGGGTGGCGCGACCTTCGCCTCGATGGACGTGTTGCCGCACACCAGCGCGGTCATCACCAACCTCGAGGGCGAAGCGCTGCTCGTCGACCGCATGGGCGACGCCATCAACGGCGAGGTCGTCCGCCGTCAGGAACTCCTGCGCGCGGCGGGAAACTTCGCGAACCTGAAGGACTACAACAAGGCCCGGTCGCAGGGCAAGGCGCTCGCACCACTCCCGTCGCTGCTCATCGTGGCGGACGAGTTCTCCGAGCTGCTGACCGCCAAGCCCGACTTCATCGACATCTTCGTCCAGATCGGCCGAGTCGGCCGGTCGCTCGGCGTCCACCTGCTGCTGGCCAGCCAGCGGCTGGAGGAGGGCCGGTTGCGTGGTCTCGACACGCACCTGTCCTACCGGCTCGGTCTGCGGACCTTCTCCGCGATGGAGTCCCGCACGGTCCTCGGTGTGCCCGACGCGTACGACCTGCCCCGGGCGCCCGGCCACGGCTACATGAAGTTCGGCACCGAGCCGCTGGTCCGGTTCAAGGCGGCGTACGTCTCCGGCTCCTACAAGAAGGCGGGCTCGTCGCCGACCCGGGTCGGCGGGCGGCGTACGGACATCGACATCCACAACTTCGGAACGCACTTCGTGCCGCTGCCGAAGAAGCCGGCCTCGGCCGAGCCCGAGGTCAACTGGGACGTCAAGCCCGGCGAGAGCCTGATGGACGTCATCGTCGGCCGGTTGGCGGGCAAGGGTCCGCCGGCCCACCAGGTGTGGCTGCCGCCGCTGGAGGTCTCCGACACGCTGGAGGAGGGCTTCGGCAAGATCGCGATCCACCCGGAGCGCGGCCTGACGACGGCCAACGCCGAACTGCACGGCGCGTTGACGGTCCCGATCGCCTGGGTCGACCGCCCCGCGCAGCAGCGCCGGGACACGCAGTGGATCAACCTGTCCGGCGCGGCTGGGCACGTGGCGATCGCGGGGGCGACCCAGAGCGGTAAGTCCAGCCTGCTGCGGACGATCATCAGCGGTCTGGCGTTGACCCACACCCCGGCCGAGGCGCAGTTCTACTGCCTCGACTTCGGTGGTGGCACGCTCGCCGCCCTCCGCGAGATGCCGCACGTCGGTGGCGTCGCGGGCCGTCTCGACACCGCCCAGGTACGCCGGACGGTCAGCGAGGTCGCGATGCTGCTCGCCGAGCGGGAGGCGCGGTTCGCCGAGCTGGGCGTGGACTCGATGAACAACTACCGCAAGCGGCGGGCGTCCGGCGAGGTCAACGACCCGTTCGGGGACGTGTTCCTGGTCATCGACGGCTGGGCGACGCTGCGGGAGAGCTATGACGACCTGGAGCCGGTCATCACCGACCTGGCGACCCGGGGTCTGTCCTACGGCGTCCACATCATCGCCAGCTCGCTGCGCTGGCGCGACTTCCGCGCGGCCATTCAGGACCAGTTCGGCACCAAGATCGAGATGCGGCTGGGTGACCCGTCCGACTCGATCGGCAAGGTCCGCAAGGCGGCGCAGAACGTGAAGAACGCGCCGGGCCACGGCGCGACCAACGAGGGCCTGTACTACCTGACCCTCCGGCCCGAGCTGACCTCGCTGGGCACCGATCAGACCGCGGTGAGCAAGCACGTCGCCCAGCACTGGAAGGGCCAGCCCGCGCCGCGCGTGCGGATGCTGCCGCCGGTTTACGGCTACGACCGTCTGCCGCTCACCGGCGGCGACCCGCTGCACATCCCGATCGGCCTGTCCGAGGACCTCACCCCGATCTCGCTCAACTTCCGCGACGATCAGCACTTCCTGGTCTTCGGTGAGAGCGAGTGCGGCAAGTCGACGTTCATGCGGGCGCTGGCGACGACGATCACCAAGCGGTTCACCCCGGACGAGGCGAAGCTGCTGATCGTCGACCACCGCCGCAGCCTGCTCGGCGCGATCCAGGGCGACCATCTGCTCGGCTACACGACCAACTTCGAGCAGAGCACGCAGTACCTGCAGGCCGTCGCCGGCTACATGGATCAGCGCAAGCCGCCGGCCGACGTCACGCCGCAGCAGCTACGCGACAGGCCGTGGCTGGAAGGCCGGCCGGAGTGCTTCGTCCTCATCGACGACTACGAGATGGTCGCCTCCGGGGCGGGCAACCCGCTCGATCCGCTGGTGCCCTACCTCGAGATCGCCCGCGACGTCGGTCTGCACCTGATCATCGCGCGGAACTCGACGGGCGCGAGTGGTCTGTCCTACCAGCCGCTGTTCCAGATCATGCGGCGGGTCGGCAGCCCCGGCCTGCTCATGTCCGGCGACAAGGGGGAGACCTCGCCGCTGGCGGACATCCGGTTCGAGCGCATGGTCCCCGGCCGTGGCCGGCTCCTGTCGCGCAAGCAAGGCGTACGCCTCATTCAGGTGGCGAACCTGCCGGGAGCGTAAGGCTCAGCCAACCGCCCGCCCGGTGCACTTCGATGCCACCGGGTAGGGCGGTCGCTCCTTGTCCGTGCCAGTCGGTGACGAGCGCCTCCAGGGCGGCGACGTGCCGGTGGCCGAGGGCGGCGGGCGGCGCGCCGAGTTCGAGCGCCCACGTGTGCAGTACGCGACTTCGCAAGGCGTCCGGCAGCGCCCGCAGGGCGTCGACGCTGAGCCCGCTGTCGCGACGGCACCCCTCGTACGCCGAAGCCGCCAAGCCGTCCAAGTAGGACGCGTCCACGGCGAGCTGAGCGGCCGTCTGAGCCAGGTTGCCGACGACGCCCGGCCCCAATGCCGCCACCAGTGCGGGCAGGGCGCTGGAGCGTACGCGCGCGCGGGCGTACCGGTCGTCGGAGTTGTGCGGGTCCTCCCACGGCGTGAGTCCCTGCGCCGCACACGCATCCCGAAGCGTCGTACGCCGGACGCCCAGCATCGGCCGGAGCAGTGCCACGCCGTCGACCTCCCGGCGGGCGGGCATCCCGGCCAGTCCCCGGGGACCGGCGCCCCGAGCCAGGGCCAGCAGTACCGTCTCGGCTTGGTCGTCCAGCGTGTGACCTAGGAGGAGCGCTGCGGCGGCGTACTCCTCGGCTTGCTGAAGGAGTGCCTCGTAGCGGGCGTGGCGGGCGGCGGCCTCGGGACCGACCGGATCGGCCGGGTCGATGGTGACCGGGGCGACCAGCACGGGAGCGAGCCCGGCGGCCGTGGCCCAGGCGGCGACGGCGGCCGCGCGGTCGGCGGACCCGGCTTGGAGTTTGTGGTCCACGGTGACCAGGCCGACCCGCCAGCCGGTACGCGGGCCGGCGAACGCCGCGGCGGCCGCGAGCGCGAGCGAGTCGGCGCCACCGGAGCAGGCGACGAGCACGAGCCGGTCATTGCCGGGCCCGAGCGCGCGCCGCACCGCCGTACGCGTCTGCGCGACTGCCGGAGGCGGACCGGTCAAGGGGCGACCCGGGCGACCCACGCGTCGGGATCGGCCAGGTCGGCCAGCGTGGGCAGGTTCTCCGGCGCGGCCCACACCTTGTTGAAGCCGGCCATCCCGGCCCGGTCGATGACGCTCTGGACGAACTTGCGGCCCTCGGCGTATTGCCGGAGCTTGGCGTCGACCCCGAGCAGCCGCCGGATGACCGATTCGACCGGGTTGGCGGTGGCGCGGCGGCGGTCGAACCGGGCGCGGATCGCGTCGACGGACGGGATGACGCGCGGGCCGACGCCGTCCATGACGACCTCGGCGTGCCCCTCGACCAGGGTCATCAACGCCGTGAGACGGTCCATCACCGCTCGCTGGCCGGGAGTCTGCACGACGTCCAGCACACTCGTCTGGCCGCCTTTGTCGCGGACGGCGTCCGCGGCCGCCGACACGGCTCGCCGTAAGCGGCCGAGCAGCGCGGCCGGATCGGTGTCGGCCGCGTCGACGAACGCCTTGACCTCGCTGAGGAAGTGCCCACGCAGCCAGGGGACGGCGGTGAACTGCGTGCGGTGGGTGACTTCGTGCAGGCAGACCCAGAGCCGGAAGTCGCGCGGTTCGGCGCCGAGCTTGCGTTCGACGGCGACGATGTTCGGCGCCACGAGCAGCAGCTGACCCGGCTCGCCGGAGAACACCTCGTACTGCCCCAGCACCCGCCCGGACAGGTACGCCAGGACGGTCCCCGCCTGCACTGCGGTGAGCTTCGCCCCGACCATCTCCATCGCGCCCGTCCCGGCGGTCTGCGACCGCTTCGAGAGCCGCGCCGCCAGCGGGCCGATGACCTGCCGCATCCCCGAGACGTTGACCGCCGCCCAGTCCCGGCGATCGACCACCCGCACCGGCGGGACGTCGACCTGGGGGACGAGCCCGGTGAACTCGGCGACGTGCCCGGCCGCCTCCCCGGTCAGCTCGCGCAGCTGCCGAACGACCTCGGCCGCCTCGGCCCTGGTCACCTTCGGCCCGGTCGGGCCCAGCGTCGCGGCAGTGGACGCGGCCAGGTCCCAGTCGACGAAATCCGCCATGCGCTCGACGCTACCCGGTCGTGGGCCGCTTCCCACGGCGGTGGACGCCCTAAATGCGCTGGATCAGAGATCTCGGTCGAATCTTG
>JABFYB010000374.1 GCA_013361475.1 Hamadaea sp. | reverse complement strand
TTGTTCGGGCCGAAGCACAGCACCCCGCGATGCGCCGCGAGGTGGGTGATCTGCCGCCACCTCGGCCAGAGCGTCTGGAACGCGGGCATGACCGGGTCGACGGCCCACGACCCGACCCGTACGCCGAGCGCCTCGGTCAGCTCGTCCACTGTGAACTCGCCGTCGGCGAGGATCGCCCCGATGGCGGTGATCAGCTCCTCGGCCTGCTCCGGCGTCACGCGTACGCCGGCCGGAAACGGATTGGCCGCCGGGATCGCGCCCAGCGCACCACACCAGAGCGCCAGATCCTCGGCGGGCAGCAGATGCACGGTGCCCCGGGGACCGAACGTCTTGACCAGGGTCCGCTCGGACCACAACGCGTTCTGCACATCCTGCCGGGTCGCGTCGGCCAGCCGGAGCCCGATCGACAGCTCGGCCGCCGAGAGCACCTGGGCGTGCGTACCGCACATCGCTCGCGCGGCAGAGGCGACGTCGGCGACCGGAGTGCTCAAACCGTGCCGGTCGAGCCGCCGACCACTGACAAACCCCCATGACACGGCCATTCCGTGACTGTATCTTCGGCCGAGTGGATCAAGAAATCCTGCGCGGCGGCGTCAACGCGGTAGTTCGCCGCGGCTCGCTGCTGCACCGCCCAGCTGGACCTTGGTCGCCGACGGTGCAGGCCCTGCTGCGGCACCTGGCGGACGCCGGATTCCCCGGCGCGCCCCGGGCCCACGGCTTCGACGACGACGGCCACGAGATCGTCGACTTCGTCGCGGGTGACGTCCCCGGCTATCCGATGCCCGACTACGTGTGGTCCAGCGAGACGCTCGTCGCCACGGCTCGGCTGCTGCGGGCGTACCACGAGGCCACGGCCGGGTTCGCGGCCGACGGGCCGTGGTATCAGCCGGCCCGGGAACCCGCCGAGGTCGTCTGCCATGGCGACGTCGCGCCGTACAACACGGTGTTCCGGGCGGGTCATCCGGTCGCGCTGATCGACTTCGACACCGCGCATCCAGGTCCGCGGGTCTGGGACATCGCGTACGCCGTCTACCGGTTCGTCCCGCTCGGCGGCCCGGCCAACCACGACCGTCGTGGCACCGTCGCCGAGCAGGCTGATCGCGTACGGCTCTTCTGCGACGCGTACGGATTGCCCGCGGCTGACCGGGCGCAGCTGCCGGCTGTCGTCGAGGAACGCGCACGCGCGATGGCGGAGCTGATCCGGGGCCGGGCGGCTGCCGGAGATGCGGCCTTCGCCCGTCACCTCGCCGAAGGCCACGCCGACCTGTACGACTCCGATGCGGCGTACGTCCGGGAGCACGCGGCTGCGTTCGCGGAGGGGCTATGAGCTTCGGCACCTACGCCCGGAAGGTCGCCGACCCGGATCTGCCGTGGAATCGGCGGCTCACCGCGTTGGGCAGCTGCGTCCAGCTGTACCGGCCGATCGGCTATCAGGCCACCTTCGCGTACTTGCGGCAGGTCGCGGGTCCGATCCGCCGGGACGAGGCGGCTCTCCTGCAAGCGCTGGACGCGTTGTCCCGAAGCCGGTCGCTGTGGCTCGCCGACGTCGCCGCGTACGCCGCCCGCCGCCGCGTGGCCAAGCGATCCGGTCAGCGCGCCCCGCATCCCGCGGAGCCGAATCCGTCCTGGCCCGCCAAGTGGTACGGCGATGTGCGCGGTGGCGCCCTCGTGGCCGTCGAACGCTGGCGACACCGGGCGGGCTGCCAGGCGGACGAGCACGGCCGGCAGGTCCTTGCCATCGCGGGAGCCTTCGTCATCGCCGACGGCCACCTGAGTCCCGCCCAGGTCGCCGCCCTTCGTGAGCTGCGGGCACCGCTGCAGGTGCGACTGCGAGCCTCGGCGTGGCCGAACCATCAACCGCGAGAGTTCGACCTCGCTCGGCAGCTGCTCTGGATCGTCAGTCAGCTCCTGATCACCGACGGTTGAGGAGTCGCCGCTTCGGCGGCGTTGATCATGGACTTCGCACCCTCGGCACGCCGTCGACACCACAGTTAACTCCATGATCAACGGGGGCGGCGCGCTCCTCGACGGATACGCGACCCGCGCTGAACTATCCTCGGTGGACCCGGATCCCCTGGAGGTTCCCCATGGCCTCGTGGCTGCTGTTCGCCATCGTGCTCCTGATCGTGGTGACCGTGATCGGTGGTTTCACCGCCGCCGTCATCGCCGTGGTCGTCTCGGCGCAACGCCGTAACCGTGCGGCCGGTCCCGGCCGGCCACCGCGAGCGCCCCTGCCGTAACGCAGCGCCGCCACGCCGCGGCACGGCGCGCCGACACGCGGGCGAGTGACTACCGTGGTCGGGTGGCTGCGTTCACCGTGTTGTTCTGCGCCGACCCGCTGAGCCCCCATCGGGTCGACCCGTACTTCGCCGGCCAGGCGGCGCTCGTCCGCGACCTCGGCGGCGCGATCGCCCTCGTCGACCACGACGCGATCCTCGCCGGCAACGCGATCGCCGCCACGCGGCGAGTCCCCGCCGACCTCGGCCCGGTCTGGTACCGAGGCTGGATGATCCCGGCCGACCGGTACGCCGAACTCGCGGCTGTGCTCGCCGCCCACGGCACACCGCTGCGCGTCGAACCCGACGACTACCGCGCGGCGCACGAACTACCCGGTTGGTACGCCACCTTCGCCGCCGTCACCCCCGCGACCGTCTGGACTCCGCGGAAGCCGTTCGACCCGCTGCCCGCCGACGAAGTCGCCGCCCTCGTCCAGCCGCTCGGCGACGGTCCCGGCATCGTCAAGGACTACGTCAAATCCCGCAAACACGAGTGGACCGAGGCCTGCTTCCTCCCCGACCTCGCCGACGCCGGCCACGCCGCACGCGTCATCGCCCGCCTGATCGAGCTGCAGGAGGACACGCTCCAAGGTGGAATCGTGGTACGCCGCTTCGAAGACTTCGGCCGCGCCGCCGGGCGTACCGCCGAGGCGAGAGTGTGGTGGGTGGACGCCGAACCGGCCCTCGTCAGCGCCCACCCCGACACCCCGGAGCAGGCCCCACGGCCCGACCTCCGCGCGATCACGCCGCTGGTCGCGGCGCTCGGCGGCCGGTTCGTCACGACGGACATGGCGCTGCGCGCGGACGGCGAGTGGCGAGTGGTCGAGGTCGGCGACGGCCAGGTGAGCGACCTGCCGCCGACGGCCGACGCGGCGCTGCTGTTCAGCGCGCTCGCTCGATGACTCCTCTTCGGCAGCGCGGCCGCTGTCAGTGCCGCGTGGCACCAGGTTCCGCCTCGGCGCGTCGCGGCATGCCATGCCGCCGACGACTGTGACGTTACGCAGGCATCCAACGCCGGGAAACCACGACAGCGTCACAGTCGTCATTCGCCGGGCAGTTCCCGAGGCCGCAGGTTAGCGGGTTTCGGCGGCTAGGCGTACGCCGAGCGCGACGAGCACGGCGCCGAGGGTGCGTTCGAGGCGACGCCGGACGGACGCGCGGGACAGCCAGCCGCGTACGCGCACGGCCAGCAGGACGATGAGGGCGCAGTAGGCGCCGTCGAGGATCACCTGCACGGCTGCCAATGCGAGCGTGGTGGTGAAGACGGGTCCGTCGGCGGGGAGGAACTGGGGGAAGAAGGAGAAGGCGAAGACGGCTGCCTTGGGGTTCGCCGCGATCGACACGAGGGAGGCCCGGAACGCGGCGGCCGGCGTACGCCCGCGTGGGGGAGTCAGGTCGGCGAGGGCGGCCACGTCGAGGCGGCCGGCGCTGCGCCAGGCGGAGACGCCCAGCCAGACCAGGACGCCCGCGCCGACGATGTGCAGCGCGTCGAACAGCATCCGGTTGGCTTGGAGCAGGGCGGTCAAGCCGCTACCGGCCGCCAGCGCCCAGGCGAAGATGCCGATCTCGTTCCCGGCGGCGGCCGCGAGTCCGGCCGCCCGGCCGTCGCGGACCGAGCGGTGCAGGAACAGTGCCGTGGCCGGGCCGGGCAGCACCGCCAGCACGAGGCAGGCCAGCAGGAACTGCGGCAGGACATCGACGACGTGCGACAACACAGGGCCCATGGGTCAGAAGTGAACACGGCCGGGCGGGTAATTGGGAAGCCGGTATCGCGTCCGGGTGTCTACGGTGAGGGCATGCTGGACCTGATCGAACCGGCCGCCGACCGGTACCGCGCCTGGCTGGAGTTCCGCGACGAGTGGGGCGGCGAGGAGGTGCACGGCACGGGGCTGTCGGCGAAGTACGACGTGAGCACGCCCGAGGGGTTCGCGGCCTGGGTCGCGTACTTGCGGCGGCAGTCGGACACGTCGGCGCCGGTCGAGGAGGGTCGGGTCCACGCCGACTACTGGTGGATCGCCGACGGTGACGAGATCCTGGGCGCGATCACGCTGCGGCACGAGCTCACCGACTTCCTGCTGAACGCCGGCGGTCACATCGGCTACGGCGTACGCCCGTCGGCCCGCCGACGCGGCATCGCCTCCTGGGCGCTTGCCGAGGTGTTGCGGCGCGCCCGGGAACGAGGACTGGACCGAGTGCTGATCACGTGCGATGACGCCAACATCGGATCGGCGCGGACGATCGAGCGCAACGGGGGAGTCCTGGAAGACGTGCGCGACACCGCCCTCGGCCGAACCAGGCGGTACTGGGTGGACCTCTAACGCCCGCTCGAGTCGCGGACGACCAGCCGCGGGCTGACGCGTACGCGATGAACGGGCCGGTCGCGACCGGCCTGCATGCGCTGGGCGAGCAGCTGGACGGCGGTCTCGCCGATGGTGAACTTGGCCGGTCGGACCGCGCTGAGCGCGGGGTTCGCCAAGCCCGCCACCTCGTCGTCGTACGCGACCACGGCCAGGTCGCCGGGCACCCGGATGCCGCGTTCCTCGCAGCGGGCGACCAGCGAGATCGCCTCCCGGTCGGAGTGCACGAGCAGGGCGGTCGTCCCGGTCGCGACGCAGGCGTCGAGCGCCCGGTCGACCTCTTCGCTCCACTGCGGATGGCGATGGTCGGGGGAGATGACGTCGGGCGTGCCGTCGAGGTCGAGGGCAAGTTCGGTGGCGGTATCCCGCCAGCCCAGCCGCACCTTCGGCGTGTGTGGGCTGGTCGCGGAGGCGAAGAAGCCGATGCGCCGGTGGCCTTCGGCGGCGAGGTAGCGCACCGCGAGGCTCGCGCCGAACGCGTGATCGGTGGTGACCGACTCGACGTGTTCGTGGTAGGGGCCGACGGTGGCGGTGCGTTCGACCAGGACGACCGGGATCTCCAGCCCGGTGAGCCAGGTGATCAGCTCGGCGGCCTCGGCTCCCACCGTCGGCGGGGCGATGAGCAGGCCTTGGATGCCGATCGACTCCAGCAGCCAGCTGACCTGGCGGCGGACGTCGGCGACGTCGTCATAGGACGAGCCGCGCAGCACGATGCGTACGCCCGCGGCCGGGGCGGCGTCGCGAGCGCCCTGCACGATGGCGGGCCAGTAGTAGTCCAGGGAGGGTACGACCATCCCGACGGCGGCCAGCTCGGACTCGTCCGGAGCCGAGGCGGCGTCCTCGTCGACCGTCACCGCGGGGGACAGGACCGGCCCGGCTTGGCGGGGCAGCCGGATCCCGCCGTGCACGCGTTCGATCGCGCCCTCGTCGGCGAGCTGGGCGATGTCGCGGCGCACGGTCACGGCGGTGACGCCGAGCGAGCGGGCGATGTCGCTGACCCGCAGGGTGCCGCGTACGCGCAGGTCG
>JABFYB010000555.1 GCA_013361475.1 Hamadaea sp. | reverse complement strand
CGCAGGAAGGCGCCGGTATGCGACTCGGGCATCGCGGCGATCTGCTCCGGCGTACCCTCGCCGACCACGGTGCCACCGCGGTGCCCGCCCTCGGGGCCCATGTCGATGATCCAGTCGGAGCTCTTGATCACGTCGAGGTTGTGCTCGATCACGATCACCGTGTTGCCCTTGTCGACCAGACCCTGGAGCACCAGCAGGAGCTTGCGGATGTCCTCGAAGTGCAGGCCGGTGGTCGGCTCGTCCAGGACGTAGACCGTCCGGCCGGTCGACCGCTTCTGCAGTTCGGCGGCGAGCTTGACGCGCTGCGCCTCGCCACCGGACAGGGTCGGCGCGGGCTGACCGAGTCGCACGTAGCCGAGACCGACGTCGACCAGCGTCTTCAGATGCCGGTGGATCGCCGGGATCGCCTCGAAGAACCCGGACGCCTCCTCGATCGGCATCTGCAGGACTTCGGCGATGGTCCGGCCTTTGTAGTGAACCTCCAGGGTCTCCCGGTTGTACCGATCGCCCTTGCAGACCTCGCACGGGACGTAGACGTCCGGAAGGAAGTTCATCTCGATCTTGATCGTGCCGTCGCCCGCGCAGTTCTCGCAGCGGCCGCCCTTCACGTTGAAGGAGAACCGGCCCGGCCCGTAGCCGCGTACCTTCGCCTCGGTCGTCTCGGCGAACAGTTTCCGGATGTTGTCGAACACCCCCGTGTAGGTCGCGGGGTTCGACCGGGGCGTACGCCCGATCGGCGACTGGTCGACGCCGACGACCTTGTCGACGTGCTCGAGCCCGGTGACCCGGGTATGCCGGCCGGGCACGAGCCGCGCGCCGTTGATCTGGTTGGCGAGCACCGCGTGCAGGATGTCGTTGACCAGCGTGGACTTGCCCGAGCCGGAGACGCCGGTCACCGAGATCAGCTGGCCGAGCGGGAACGCGACGGTGACGTTGTGCAGGTTGTGCTCGCGCGCCCCGACGACGGTCAGCTCGCGGCCCTTGGTCTGCGGCCGCCGCCGCGTCGGCACCGGGATGGACCGCCGCCCGGACAGGAAGTCGCCGGTGATCGACTTCTCGTTCTTCACCAGATCGTCGTAGGTGCCCGAGTGCACGATGTAGCCGCCGTGCTCGCCCGCGCCCGGGCCGATGTCCACGACCCAGTCGGCGGTCTTGATGGTGTCCTCGTCGTGCTCGACCACGATCAGCGTGTTGCCCAGGCCACGGAGCCGCACCAGGGTCTCGATGAGCCGGTGGTTGTCCCGCTGGTGCAGGCCGATCGACGGCTCGTCCAGCACGTAGAGCACGCCGACCAGGCCCGACCCGATCTGAGTGGCGAGCCGGATGCGCTGGGCCTCACCGCCGGACAGCGAGCCGGCCGGCCGGTCGAGCGACAGGTAGTCGAGGCCGACGTCGAGCAGGAACTGCAGCCGGGCGTTGATCTCCTTGAGGACGCGCTCGGCGATCATCTTCTGCCGGTCGGTCAGCTCCAGCTCGACGAGCAGCTGCGCGGCCTCGCCCACCGACAGGTTGCAGACCTCGGCGATGCTGTGCCCGGCGATCGTCACCGCGAGCACCTCGGGCTTGAGCCGGGTGCCGCCACAGGCCGCACACGGGACCTCCCGCATGTAGCCCTCGTACTTCTCGCGGCTCCACTCGCTCTCGGTGTCGGCGTGCCGTCGCTCCAGCCACGGGACGACGCCCTCATAGCCCGCGTAGTACGAGCGCTCGCGCCCGTACTTGTTCCGGTAGCGGACGTGGACCTGGTTCTCGACGCCGTGCAGGATCAGCTTCTGTGCCTTGGCCGACAGCGCCCGCCAGGGCGTGTCCAGGTCGAATCCCTGCTCCTCGCCGAGGGAGCCCAGCACCTGGATGAAGTAGTCGAAGGTGTGCCCGCTCGCCCACGGGGCGATCGCGCCTTCCCGGATCGACTTCTCGTCGTCGGGCACGAGCAGCTCCGGGTCGACCTCCTTCTTCTGGCCCAGGCCGGTGCACTCGGGGCAGGCGCCGTAGGGCGCGTTGAACGAGAAGACCCGCGGCTCCAGGTCCTCGATCGCCAGGGGATGCTCGTTGGGGCAGGCGAGGTGCTCGGAGAACTTCCGCTCGCGATGCTCGTCGTCCTCGGGGAGGTCGACGAAGTCCAGCACGACGATGCCGGCGGCCAGACCGAGCGCGGTCTCGATCGAGTCGGTCAGCCGCTGCTTGGCACTGGCCTTGACGGACAGCCGGTCGACCACCACCTCGATGGTGTGCTTCTCCTGCTTCTTCAGCTTGGGCGCCTCGACCAGCGGGTGGACCACGCCGTCGACGCGTGCCCGGGCGAAGCCCTTGGCCTGCAGCTCGGCGAACAGGTCGAGGTACTCCCCCTTCCGGCCGCGGACGACCGGGGCGAGCACCTGGAACCGCGTCCCCTCCGGCATGGCCAGCACCCGGTCAACGATCTGCTGCGGCGACTGCTTGGTGATCGCCTCCCCGCAGACCGGGCAGTGGGGCTCGCCGACGCGTGCGTAGAGCAGGCGGAGGTAGTCGTAGACCTCGGTGATCGTGCCGACCGTCGACCGCGGGTTGCGGGAGGTCGACTTCTGATCGATGGAGACCGCCGGGGACAGCCCCTCGATGAAGTCGACGTCGGGCTTGTCCATCTGGCCGAGGAACTGCCGCGCGTAGCTCGACAGCGACTCGACGTAGCGCCGCTGGCCCTCGGCGAAGATCGTGTCGAAGGCGAGGCTCGACTTGCCCGAACCGGACAGCCCGGTGAAGACGATCATCGCGTCGCGGGGCAGATCCAGGCTGACGTCACGCAGGTTGTGCTCACGCGCACCACGGATGATCAAACGGTCAGTCACCGCAAAAGCTCCTAGATCGGACAGGTGAAGGCAGGCAGGGTCCCGCCGCGAGCGGACTGTATCCGGGAGGTATGACAAGAACGAGCCAAAGATTAGTCCGACCCGCGCTACCAGGCTAAAACAATAGCGGGTGGCTTCGGACACCTGTCCGAAGCCACCCGCCGCCGCCTGTCCTCAGGCGTGTCGTTCCCGCGCCCGCTGCCGGGCGGCCCGCTGCTCCTCGCGGAGGCGTACCGCCTTCCGCTTGCTCTCGTGCGCCAGCTCCCGTTGCAGCCGCAACCAGCTGGCCCAGCGGCGTCCGGTCAGTTCCCCGTCGTCCAATGCGGCCTGCACGGCGCAGCCCGGCTCCGTCGTGTGCGAACAGTCCGCGAACTTGCATCGCAACGCCAGCGCGTCGACGTCCGCGAACGCCGCCACCAGGCCCTCCGAGCCGTCGAGCAGACCGACGCCACGCAGCCCCGGAGTGTCGATGACCGCGCCGCCGCCCGGGATCGGCACCAGCGCCCGATGAGTCGTGGTGTGCCGGCCCTTTCCGTCCACTCGGCGTACCGCCTGAGTGGTCATGACGGTCGTCCCGGCCAGCGCGTTCACCAGCGTCGACTTGCCCGCGCCAGACCGCCCGAGCAGCGCCGTGGTCCGGCCCTCGGCCACGTGCGGCCGCAACTCGTCGAGCCCCGCCCCGGTGTCCGCGCTGACCGCCAGCACCGGCGCGCCCGGTGCGATCTCCCGCACCTGCTCGACGATCGCGTCGGGGTAGCGCGTGACGTCCGCCTTGGTCAGCACCACCAGCGGCTCGGCCCCCGAATCCCAGGCCAGCGCCAGCAGACGCTCGATGCGGCTCAGGTCCGGGCCGCTGTCCAGCGGCTCGATCACCGCCGCCGTGTCCATGTTCGCCGCCAGCACCTGCGCGGTCGAGTCCTTGTCCGCGGTCCTTCGCATGATCTGGGTACGCCGCGGCAGCACCGCCTCGATCGTGGTGCGCCGATCGGGCCAGTCCCGCACCACCACCCAGTCGCCGGTGCACGGCAGATGCACCGCGTCCGCCGCGGCCTGGGACATGACGCCCCCGCCGAGACTGGCGCGGTCGGCGCCTTGCGCGGTCAGCACCGTGCACACGCCGCGATCCACCCGCAGCACCCGGCCCGGGCGCGCGTCGATCCGGTCGAACGGCGCGTACGCCGCCGCGAAGTGGTCGTCCCACCCCAGCGCTCTCATCTGCCTCTTTTCCTTTTCAGCCATTACCACCATGGTCAAGTGCGCCCGGCTTCGGCGCACCCCAATTTCCCCCGCCCGGCCGCGTACGCTCGGCGAATGGCATCGCTGCGCGTCCAGAGCCGCTCCGTCGGCCCCGGTGACAACATCGCGTACCTGCTGACTTGCGAGTCGACCGGCGAGCAGCTGCTGATCGACGCGGCGAACGAGCCGGGCCGGCTGTTCGAGCTGATCGGCGACGGCGGCCTGGCCACGATAGTCACCACCCACCAGCATGCCGACCACTGGCAGGCGCTGGCCGAGGTCGCGGCGAAGACCGGGGCGCGCGTGCTCGCCCACCCGCTGGACGCTGACGCGCTACCGGTTCCCACTTGCCCCGTCCACGACGGCGACCTGATCCAGGTCGGTGAGGTGGATCTCGAGGTGATCCACCTCGCCGGGCACACGCCCGGCTCGATCGCCCTGCTGTACGCGGCCGATCCGCCGCAGATCTTCACCGGCGACAGTCTCTTCCCCGGTGGCGTCGGTAATACCTGGGGCGACTCGGCCGCCTTCGCGAGCCTCATCGACGACGTCACCACGAAGATCTTCGACCGGTTGCCCGACGAGACCGTCGTCTGGCCGGGCCACGGCAAGCCGACGACGCTGGGCGCCGAACGCCCGTCCCTCCCCGAATGGCGAGCGCGCGGATGGTGATGCGCTGGTGGCGGCGACGTAAGACCGATGAGACCCGTCTCGGCATCGACGACGACTTCCGGTTCAGCTCCGAGGCCGTCGCGGAAATCCGGCGCGACGCCGAGGCGGGAGACCCGGAAGCCATGGCGAACTGGGGTGGTCATCTCGGCCAGCACGGGCACCTGCGGGAAGCGATCCAGTGGAGCGAACGCGCCTGGCAGGCCGGCAATCTGGCCGCCGGTTTCAACCTGGGCACATTTCACGAGCGAGCAGGCGACACCCATCGCGCCGATATGGTCTGGACCGAAGTCGCCGCCGCCGGTGACCCCGACGCGATGATGTGCGTCGCCCGGCTGGCCCTTCGGCGAGGCGATCGAGCCGCCGCCGACCGGTGGCTCCAACCGGTCCTCGACCAGGACCAGCCCTACCCCGTCACCGCCCTTGGCGTCGCCTACCGCGAGTACGGCGACCTCGACACTGCCCTTCGCCTCTTCGACCGCGCCATCGCGATGGGCGACGGCTACGCCATGGAGTACGCCGCCCGCATCCACGAGCGCCAAGGAGACGCCGCGACCGCCGCCGGCCTGCGCAACGATGCGACGACTGCCCGTCGCTACGGCTGGGGCCCGATAGACGCCTGATCGGCTTCAGGGGTGGCACGGGCCGCTTGGTCGTCCAGCGCGAGGTGCCAGCTTGGCAACGCGGTCGGCTGGAAGAGCACCGCGATGTTGTCGGCCGACGGCCAGAGAGAGTGCGCGTACCCAAAATGTGTACACAATCAGATACACTCAATCCATGCTCATCGAGACGCTGTCTGTCCGGGAAGCGCGCGAACAGCTTCCCAGCCTGCTTGACCGATTTCGCCACGGGGAGCGTACGCCGGTGGGGGTCGGGTCACACCGCAAAACCGAAGCGGTAGTGATCTCCGTCGACGTATTCAACGAGCTGACC
>JABFYB010000432.1 GCA_013361475.1 Hamadaea sp. | reverse complement strand
CTGAGTTCCCATTCGTCCAAGCCCCGCCCGGCCCGGGTGCGGCAGGGTGGAGGCATGAGTGAGATCAAGACGGCCGTCTGGCCGGTGCTGCGCTACCAGGACGGGACCGCCGCGATCCGATTCCTCGTCGAGGCGTTCGGCTTCGTCGAGAAGGCGGTGTACCCCGGCGACGGCGGCGTGATCGACCATGCCGAGCTGACCTGGCCGCGCGGCGGTGGAGTGATGCTGTCGAGCCGGGCGCGGGAGGGTGACGAGGTGCGGACGTCACCCGGGATCGGATCCGTGTACCTGGTGACCGACAAACCCGACGATCTGCACGATCGAGCGGTCGCGGCCGGGGCGACGATCGTGCGCGGACTCCGCGACGAGGACTACGGCTCCCGCGGATTCACCGCCCGCGATCCTGAAGGCGTTCTCTGGAGCTTCGGGACCTATGCCGGCGAACCGGACTGACCCGTCGCCCGGTTCCACCTCGGTTCCACCCAGGTTCCACCCGTGGGTTGGAGCCTTCCGGCCCGCGGATTTCTAGCGTCGAGGGCATGAATTACGCGCAGATCCTGCTCATCGCCGCCCTCATCGTCTGGACCATGGTCCGCCGGATGGCCGGGCAGCCCGTCCGGAGCCGCCGGATGGTCCTCATCCCGCTGGGCGTGACGATCGCGGGAGTGGCCCAGCTCGACGGCGCATCTCTGCCCGCGATGGACGTTCTGCTGTTGGTGGTGCAGGCGGCGCTGTCGATCGGCCTCGGCCTCGCCCGGGGCGCGTCGGTCCTGGTGTACCTGCGAGACGGGGTTGCCTGGTGCCGCTACCGCTGGCTCACCATCGGGCTGTGGGTGGCGACCATCGGCGTACGCGTCGTCTTCGCCGTCCTCACCGGCGCGTTCCGGCCGGACGCGGCCGGTGGCACGATGGCGTCCCTGCTGATCGGGCTCGGCGTCGGCCTGCTCGCCGAGGCGGCGATCGTGCTGTTCCGAGTCACCTCCAGCGACCTGCCACTGGCTTCGGACGGCCGGGTGGGGCGTGCCGGCCGCCGTCAGCCCATCCTGTAGAACAAAGATCATGGACTGGCGGTACGCCCAGCGACCACGATGGCTCACCACCGTCCGCGGTCTCGTGATCTTCGGGCTGATCACCGCGGGCACCGTCAGCAACGCGCCGGCCGGGAGCCGGCCCCTCACCTTCGCGGTCCTGACCGTCGTGGTGATGGGCTGGCTCGCCTGGCTCTTCGGGCCGGGCACCGACCGGTGGCTGATCGCGGGAGCGGTAGCCGTCGGCGTAGGCGGCGTCGTGCTGTCGGTCACGCCCAACGGAGTGGCCTTCGCCTTCGTGGTCGCCGCCTGCGTCCGGGTCGCCCGGCGGCTGCGTTCCGCACAGTCGCTCCTGGTCACGACCGGTCTAGCGGTGATCTTCGCGGCGGCCTGGCTGATCGCCGGGCGCGAACCGATCCTCCTGTCCGGCGGACTCGGCGTCCTGGCGATCTGTGAGCTGGCCGGGCTGGCCCGCCGCCAGACCGACCAGTTGCGCGAACAGAGCCAGCTCGCCCAGGCCGAACAGGCACGGGCCGAGGCGCTGGCCCAGCGGGCGCAGCTCGCCCGCGAGGTGCACGACGTGCTCGCGCATTCCCTCGGGGCGCTGAGCGTCCAGCTCGAATCGGCCGACGCGCTGCTCGAACACGGCCGCGCCGAGCAGGCGCGCGACGCGATCGGCAAGGCCGGGCGGCTGGCCCGCGACGGGCTCGCCGAGACCCGCCGCGCGATCGGCGTCCTGCGCGGCGACTCGGTCCCGCTCTCCCAGCTGGTACGCGATCTCGCCGCGGGCCACGACGATCCGGTGGACGTGACGGTCGACGGCGAGGAGGTGCCCCTGCCTCCGCAGACGTCCCTCGCGCTCTACCGGGCCGCGCAGGAGTCGCTGACCAACGCCCGCAAGTACGCCCCCGGCGCGACGGTCCGGATTCGGCTGACCTATACGCCGAAGCAGGTCGACCTGGCGGTGACCGACACCGGGCCGGGCCGGCCGACCGGGACGCTCGCCACGACCGGCGGCGGTTACGGGCTGACCGGCCTGCGAGAACGCGCCGAGCTGCTCGGCGGAGCGTTCACGGCGGGACCGGCTCGGTCGGCGGGTCCCGGCGGTGGCTGGGCAGTGGATGTCAGGATTCCCCTGTGATCAAGGTGGTGGTGGCCGACGACCAGACGACGATCCGGGAGGCCCTCGCGCTGATGCTGGACCTGTTCGACGACTTCGAAGTCGTCGGCGCGGCCGCCGACGGCGCGGAAGCCGTCCGGCTGGTCGCCGAGCACGGGGCCGACGTGGTCCTGATGGATCTGCGGATGCCGGGCACCGACGGTGTCGCGGCGACCGTCCGCCTGCGGCAGGAACATCCGCAGACCCGAGTCGTGGTGTTGACGACCTACTCCGACGACGCCGACGTCCTCGCCGGACTGCGGGCCGGCGCCATCGGCTACCTCACCAAGGACGCCACCCGCAACCAGATCGCACAGGCGATCCGGGCCGCCGCCGAGGGCACGTCGGTCCTCGACCCTGAGGTGAGCCGAAAGCTGCTAGCCGCGGCCGGAGAGGCGCCGGCGGCGTACGCGGGGGAGCTGCCCGACGGGCTCAGCACGCGAGAGGCCGAGGTGCTGACGCTGATCGCGGCCGGCCTGGCCAACCGCGAGATCGCCGCCCGGCTGTTCGTCACCGAGGCGACCGTGAAGTCGCACATCAACCGCCTCTTCGCCAAGATCGGGGCCACCGATCGCGCCCAGGCCGTGCGGTACGCGTACCGGCACGGGCTGGCCGCCCCGGAGTGAGTGCAACCGGATCACGGTCTGAGGCGTGTCGTGTTGGTATGGACTTCGGGGACTTCTACCAAGCGACGTCTCGCCGGACGCTGCGGTACGCGTACGGGCTGACCGGGAACTTGCACCAGGCCCAGGACGTGACGCAGGAGGCGTACGCCCGGGCGTGGCAGCGGTGGCGGCAGGTCAGCGGCTACGACGACGCCGAGGCGTGGTTGCGCGTGGTCGTCACCCGGCTCGTCCAGGACTGGTGGCGGCATCTGGGCGTACGCCGGCGCACCAGATTGGAGCCGGTGCTGCCCCAGCCCGCGCCGTCGGAGGACACCGTCCTGCTCACCACGGCGCTCAAGCAACTGCCGCCGGCGCAGCGACAGGCGTTGGCATTGCACTACCTGCTCGACCTGTCCGTCGCGCAGATCGCCGCGGAGACCGGGGTCAGCGAAGGCACCGTGAAGTCCTGGCTGTCCCGGGGACGGGCCGGGCTGGCCGACAGCCTCCGGGAGGAGGCCGACGCCGCCGGCCTGCACGACGCCGGGCAGATCGCCGAGGCTGGGCGCCGCCGACGGCGTACCAAGGCGATCGCGACGGTGACCGCTGCGGGATTGGCCGTGATCGCGGTCGTGACCATCGCGGTGGCCGTGGTCCGCGACGCGCGTCACGACCAGCCGGTGCACCCGAACCCCAGCACCACCGCCCACACCTTGCGACGACTCGGGGAGCCGGTACCAGGGTCGGCGAGCGCCGAGGTGCAGACGGCCACGGCCGGGGGACGGTTCTTCGTGGCGGTGGCCGACGCGCACGCCTTGACGGTGACCGCCCTGGACAGCGCGACCGGACGGCGCGTGTGGCAGCGGCAGGTGCCGGGCCGGCACGACTCGATCGGCGGCATCGTGGCGACCGACGGTTTCGTCGTGGTGTACGACGCGGCGATCGGCGACGACGGGAACGGCGTGATCAGCAACCAGATGAACGTGCTCAGCCCCGACACCGGTGAGGTCTGGTGGCAACGCGTATTCGCCGACCCCGACGGCAACGGCCCCGGGTTCGGCGAGGCGCCGATGGGCACCTCCCGTGAGGTCGCACTCGTCGGTGACGTGGACACCGGGAAGCTGACCGCGGTGAACTGGCGCACGGGAACGGTTCGCTGGACCTTGCCGGGCGACGGATCGCGGACGATCCCCGAAATCGCCCGGCGGGAGGACGGCTACTCGGGCTTCGGCGGTGTCGAATACGACGCCACCGCCGCGGAATCGGTGCTTCGGCTTAACCCGTCCGGGGAGCTGCGGCGGTACTCGCTGGCGAACGGCCAGTGGACCGAAGGCTGGAAGTCGGTGCCCTACTCGAAGTCGACCACCTATCTGGCCTACGGCGGCCGGCTGTACTTCACGACGGACACCCAGCTGACCACCTTTCCGTTGTGGGACAACGGAAGCGGGCCGATCGTGAGCTACACCGCGAACCCGGTCGCCCCGGGTACGCGGGAGACGCGCAGGCTGTGGAACCTGACGCCCTGCGGCGGGGACGCCATGTGCCTGATCGACGGCGGCAACCCGGAGGAGGAGCGCGGCCGCAATCCGTACGAGCTGGTCGCGGTCCACCCGTGGAACACGGCGAACCGCGTGGCGCTCGACCGGGACACGTTCATCAACACGGCGGGTCCGTACGTGCTGCTGTCGAGTGGAGGTGTCTTCGACCCCGCGCTGCGCCCGATCGCGCCGCAGGATCAGCGGACGGCTTGGCCGGTGCCGACCGGCACGGGCGAGGTGCTGCTGGTGGACCGCCGGACCACCGACCAGGGACGCTGGGAGCAGACGGCGTTGACCCTGTTCGACCCGGTCACTGCGCGGGCGACGTCGCTGGGCACGATCGCCATGAACCCCAGCTGGGTGGCGACCGCGCCGGGGCGGCTCGTCGTCGAAACCGAAGCCGGCATCCAGCTGTACGCGTACTAGCCCGTCGCTGCTGCAGGGAGTCGCGGGCGTGGGGGCTGGGATTGGCTGCCTATGCTGAGGCGATGGTCACCGAGACCGTCCTCTCGCTACCGTTCGACGGCCGCTGGCTGGTGCAGAACAGCCCGGCCCGGCGGGTGCCCAGCCACGGAACCGATCTGCTGGGTGAGCGATACGCCATCGACTTCGTCGGCGTCGACGATCGTCGTCGCACAGCGGATCGCACCGATTGGCGTACGGTGCTCAGCACCGAACCTCCGGAAAGGTTCGTGTCCTTCGGCCGCCCGATCCTGGCCCCGGTGGACGGCATCGTCGTCGCGACGCACGACGGCGAAGCCGACCACGAGGCCCGGCGATCGCAACTGACCCTGATCCCGTACGCGTTGAGCCAGGCCCGCCGGCTACGCCAGGGCGTCGCAGCGATCGCCGGCAACCACGTGATCCTCGAACTTCCCGGGGGCGGCGTCTACGCGGCACTCGTGCACCTGCGGGCCGGCTCCTTCCGCGTCGCGCCCGGTGATCGCGTCACCACCGGGCAGCCGCTCGCGGAGTGCGGAAACTCCGGCAACTCGACTCAGCCGCACGTGCACATCCAACTGATGGACAACCTCGATCTGAGCCGGGCGCGGGGTGTGCCGATGGTCTTCCGGGACTTCCGCGAATGGCCCCGAGGCGGTGGACCGGTCGTCCACGATCGAGGTATGCCCGCCGAGGGCTCGGTTGTGGAAGCCGCCCGCGGTCGCGCATAGCGTGTCCCGACCAAGATCGAGGGCGCTCGTGGGCGGAGCAGCCGTCGGCGTTCGGCGCGGAGAGCGGCCGCCCCAGGACGTGATCTCCGGATGCCTGAGTACCTCACCGTGGCTGGGAAAGGTATCTGAGGCTCCGGAGATCACACCCCGCCCGCAGAGAGCGCCGCCCGCA